>JBFMDZ010000209.1:0-1684 GCA_040753555.1 bacterium | reverse complement strand
TCAGGTGGACAGGGAGGAATTGGTTGTGGAATATATCTTTATTCTTCAATAAATAACACTATACAAGGAAACACTATTGCAAGTAGCCAAGGAGGTAGCGGAGGAGGAGGGGGATATCTTAGTGGGTTAAGTGGTGTCTCAGGAAATGGATACGGAGTTTATATTAATCCAAACAGCTATAACAACATTATTGATAAAACGAACACTTATAATAATGAACCAATTCATTATTATTACAATCAATCAGGAGTAACAATTGAAAATCAGATACTAACTCTTGTAGGTTCTGGCTCAACAAACCTAGGAAGGATTGTCCTTATAAACTGCACAGGTTTTATTATTAAAAATAACTTTATTGCTGGCGGGATTGGTAAAAATGGAGAAACAGGTGGGGGTTTAGGTGAAATTGGGCGTGGAATATATCTTTATAATTCAACAAGCATTACTATCTTAGAAAATACCATTATAAACAACCAAGGAGGTAGCGGGGGAACATTTGGGGATTCAGATGGACAAGGAGGGGTTGGAGGAATTGGATGTGGAATATATCTTTCTTCTTCAATAAATAACACTATACAAGGAAATATCATTACAAGTAACCAAGGAGGCAGTGGAGGAAAGGGAAATTCAGGAGGGGTTGGAGGAATTGGATGTGGAATATATCTTTCTTCTTCAATAAATAACACTATACAAGGAAATATCATTACAAGTAACCAAGGAGGCAGTGGAGGAACAGGAAAGAGCTTTGCTTCAGGTGGCGTTGGTGGTATTGGCTGCGGGATTTATTTTTATAATTCAGCAAACAATCCTATTTCAGAAAATACAATATTAGCAAATACAGGAGGTCAAGGAGGTGGAGGTGGAATAAGTGCTTCAGGTGGGTCAGGTGGAATTGGTTGTGGGATATACCTTTATTCTTCAACAGGAAATACCATTAGAGAAAATACAATTTCCAACAACACTGGAGGTCAAAGAGGAGTAGGTCCGGCAGGATATGGTAGCTATGGTCAAGGATATGGAGTATATTCCCTCTCAAACTCTAATCCTGAAATCCATTACAACAACCTCTATGGCAACAAAAATGGTGATTTAACCAAGGGTTATGGAGTCTATCACGATGGAAGCTCAGGAACAATCTCTGCAACCTTTAATTGGTGGGGAGCAAGTTCAGGTCCAGAGCATCCCATAACAAATCCATCAGGTCAAGGGGATAAAGTAAGTGATTGGGTAGAATATTATCCTTGGCTTCCAATAATTACCTCTCTTACCCCTTCTTCTGCTTTAATTGGCACACCTATTACCATACAAGGAATGGGTTTTGCTACGAATACCCTTGTTACGATTGACTTCGGCACTCATCTTACAATCACCACAACCCAATCAAGTGCAAACGGCACCTTTTCCACTACTTTCATCGTCAGCACCCAACTCCCGGGAACAAAGATAATTACTGCCACAGATAGCTATGGCAACCTTGCCACCACGACATTTGTTCTTCTTCCTCCCACCTTCTTAAGGGTTATTCCCCAATCAAGGATTGTGGCAAAGAATGATGAATTTGTTGAAGAAATTAGAATAGATGATGTTCTTAATCTTAAGGGAGCGGAAGTCCATCTTTCATTCAATCCCAATGTTCTTGAGGTTTTGGAGCTTAATAATGGCCCATTTCCCTCTGGTGGTATGG
>JBFMDZ010000208.1 GCA_040753555.1 bacterium | reverse complement strand
CCACAATGCAGGGCACAGCCACCAAGGAGCTATTTGGCTTATTCACCATAGGCATCTATACCCTATTTGCCACAACCACAGAGACCTTAGGAACAACAAGCATTACGGTGATTTCAGGAAATCCAGCCACCCTAACCCTTACTGCCAATCCTCAGATAATCAATGCCGATTCTGGAACAACCACAGCCTATGCCTATGTTAAAGACCAAAACAACAACCCTGTGGCAGATGGAACCATTGTTCACTTTAGCTACAATCCCTTCATAGGAACTGCCACAACTTTAAAGGGAACTGCAACGCTTATCGCAACCTTTACTACCACAGGAACCTATACCCTAATTGCTACAACCACAGAAATCTGTGCTACCACAAGCATTACAGTCATTGCCGGAGCATTTTCTTATCTTGAGCTTAAAGCACCTTCCACCACAACCATCAACGCCACATTTACCTTAACGATTGTGGCAAAGGATAAATTTGGAAATCCAGCCTTAACCACAGGAAGCGCTAGCTTAACAAACACCACAAACTCCATATTTCCAACTACAATTTCCCTAACCAATGGAATTGGGATAGGCATTGCCACCATTGCCACATCCCCCAATGGTGGGAAGGATACAATCACGGCAACCTATCAGGGATTAACCAGCCAAGCAACCACTACTGCCTACATAAATCCAGGAGCAACCTTAGACATAGCAAGCCTATGGGGAACAGTCAGCCTAATAGAAACAGGAAGCCTAAGCGATAGTTTTATCGTTTGTATCACTGATGCTAAGCATTACTTTACCTTTACCACAAACAAACCTGAGAATGGAATAGGCATCTGTATTGAGGTAAGGCTTATCAACACAAAAGGCGAGGAGTTTCGGGGAAGCTTTACCATAAAGCTTGAGGTTTTATACAATGAGGATAGCCTTGGCAGTATAAGGGAAGAGACATTGAGGCTATACACCTTTAACGAGCAAACAAAGAAGTGGGAAGGGGTTTCAAATTCCTGGGTTGATCCTTTAAGAAACATTGTCGGTGGAATCCTTACCCATCTTACCCTTATCGCACCATTAGGCTCTATCTTTGCCCTAACCAATAATGATGCCTATTGCTATCCCAACCCCTGGAAGAAAAACGACCCAAGCTATGGAGGAAAATACATCTACTTTATCAATCTCAGCAAGGATTCTCTAATCAAGGTCTATAACATTAGCGGTGAAGAGATAAATAGAATATATGTAGATGAGCCAGTTGAAAAATGGGATGTAAAAGGAGAAGACATTGCCTCCGGGGTCTATATCTATACAATTACCGGCGGAGCAGGAGGAAAGAAGATAGGAAAGATTGGAATTATAAAATAAATTATTTCCCTTCTCTGAAGGGGTGGCAGACGAAGCCTGACGGGGTAGTCTAAGAGATGAGGAAGTTTTTAGGATTTCTGGTGGCTCCTTTGGGTTATGCTGCGGATTTCCCTGAGGCTTTATTTTTTTAATTGCCAAAAGGCTGAAATTGGGATATACTTGTTTTTAGAGGGTAAATAATGGGTAGTTTAGTTCCAATAGAGAGGATAGAAGGCAAGATTCTTTTTGTAAGAGGATTACCTGTTAAAGTGTTAAATCAGGCTGTCAGGCGTAATATCAGCAGGTTGCCTGAAGATTTCATGTTTCAACTTACAAAAGAGGAGCATAATTCCAGGACGCGGGCAATACCGAAAGTATTTACCTTATGCCTTTACAGAGAAGGGCGTAGTTATGTTATCATCTGTGCTTAATAGTGAAAGGTAAATATTCAAATTATGAGGGTCTTTTAAAGAGGCAAAGAAGATAGGGTTTAGGGAATGAAAAAGGTTTTTATTTTTTTGGTTTTAAAACCACGAATAAACACGAATGAGGCACGAATGAACACGAATTTAGTGTTTTATTGGTGTTAATTAGTGGTTTCTTTAAATGAAAAAGGTTTTGTATTTTCTGGTTTTGGCAACAGTGGGTTATGGGGCAGATTTCCCTGCGCCAAGCCAGTTACTGGCTTTAGAATAACTTAAGGCAAGTAAAGGGGCATATGATAATGGATATTGCCAAAAAGAAAGAAATGGGGTATAATTTTAGAAGAGGAAGTGAGTCAAATGGATAAGCAATACACAATTGTTCTTAAGAGGTCAGAAGGGCAATATGTCGCGCTCTGTTTAGAGCTAATGGTAGTGGGATGTGGCGATACCAAAGAAGAAGCGATGGCAACTATAAAAGATGCTATTTGTTCCTATCTTGACGCAACCGAGGAGGGGATGGAGGCGACAAGACCCGTACCATTAGAGATACTTCATGACTTTCTTAAGGATGAGGAAGAAGAGCCTTATATTATGCCAAAAATGAAGATACTTGCTTATGGTTAAACGAAGGAAAATTTCTTCAATGTCCAGCAAGAAGCTGATAAGGCTAATTACCAAAGGAGGCGCTGAGTTTGACCGTGAAGGAAAGGGTGACCACATCATTTACAAACGAATGGTAAAAGGAAGGTTAATGAAGGCTCCTATCTTAGAGAACAAACAAGAACTTCCCGGAATATATTGCTTAATGATTTTTAAACAATTAGGGTTTTCTGATGGAGAAATTAACAAATTGGTGATATAATAACAGGATTTTGAGATTGTAGTAGTATGAAAATGGTGTTGAAAAAAGTCTCGTGCTTTCTGGTTTTGGAACCACGAATGGGCAGGGATGAAACACGAATTGTCACGAATGAAGAAGGTTTTATTGTCTCGCAAAGACGCCAAGAACGCAAAGAACGCAAAAAGATTGGGAATTTATACCCCTTATTTCCTTTTAATTTGTCCCTATCCTCATCCTTAAGAAATTTTGCCATTCTACCTAATTTATTCGGCATTTTTTACAAATTACTTAAGAGATATTTTTCTTTCTTACTTGAAATTCAATTGATTTTCAGTATAAATCTAACAACCTACTCTTTTCAAGGCAAATTAATGGAGAAGCATTAACAATAACCTGCTCAATCCGCATTATACAATTCTTTTTCTATCTCTTCTGCTGTGTATTGGAAAGGAAATACTTTAAAACGAAAAAGGGAAAAAATAAAATCAGCCCGATTTAATCCTGCGATTTCAGAAGCCCTTTCCTGGGAAACTATCCCTATTTCATACCACTTAACCGCAGCCACAAGACACAATTCTTTTTTAAACTCATTCGGGTCCTTGCGAAGAGCAGAGAACACGCCTTCTGGCATATCAAGTTTCAATGCTACTGACATAACCGTATCTTAAGGTTTTAATATTATAACAATATCTATTCTATTGTTTTTAGGGTTTGATGGGTCTCTTGGAATAGCGGGTTTTGTATCAGCAAAGGAAGAAACCCTAAACCTTTTTTTAGAAAGCCCCCTTTCTGCAAGGTAGTTAAAGATAGCATTTGCCCTTTCTGATGAAAGCTCCCAATTTGATGGATAGCCCTTTGGTTTTATATTATCTGTATGTGCCTCAATAATTAC
>JBFMDZ010000207.1 GCA_040753555.1 bacterium | reverse complement strand
TTCCTTCAGGAGGTAATGGCTCAATGGTAAATTCTTTTTCATTTTGCAATTTAAAATTTAAAATTTGCAATTTACAATTTATTAAATCCGTAGGAATTATCCCTGTATTCTTAAGATTAAAGGTAATCGTATTTGTCCCAGCTTTTAGGGTAAAGGGATTGTAATGGATGGAGATTTGCTTTTGGGGAACAGAGAAATATGTATTACCCATTGCAATTATTCCATCATTCTTTTTAACCATAATCTCTTCTTGATATATCCCAGAGAGAGGAATGGGTGGAAGGGTATAAGAAAATAAGGTTGTGGTATCTGTTTTTAAAGAAATAGATGTTTCGGTAGAGAAGATTATAGAATTGTTTGGGTCTTTTATGGTAAAGAGAATATCAGCAAGCTCTATTGGCTTTATTGGTTTAAGGTTAATATTTGTCTTTACCTCTTCATTCTGGATATATGTCTGTTTCTCTAAGGTTAAAGAGATGTTTACCTGTGGCTCTATGTATGTTCCTACCAATCCCTGCCATATATTTTCTGTATGGACATAGAAATCCCATTTTGGACCTTGCCACCAGAAATATACTTTGTTTGTTGTATATGTTAATGTTGTTGAGGATTTTGGCAAGATAGTGGATGTTGCAAAGAATTCGTATCTTCCTCCTGTTCCATGGCTCCATTGTTCAAGGCTTACTTCCCTTTCCTTCTCTGTATTATTCTTTAAGGTTATTAGAAATGTTATGGGTGTTCCCTTAAGTCTTTCCTCCTTTTCTCCCTCAAAGGTTAATAATAATGTAATATCTGGATTTGGTTGGGTATTAGATAGCCCCATTGATACAGCAAAGGTATCAATGGTTATGGAAGATTGGATTTGTTCTTCTTGTTTGTATAGGCTATAGGCAATGGTATGGATGCCTAATGGTTGGTTTTGAAGGGTTAAAGTTATAGTTCCTATTTCTCCTGAGGGAATGTTTAAGGTAAATGTCTGGGTTTCTTTATTGTCTATGGTGATTAAAACAGAATCAGCCTCCTCCAATTTACAATTTAAAATTTGCAATTTAAAATTTGCAATTTCATTGGGTTTATAAACCTTTGTTGTTCTGTATCTTGCAAAGAGAAGAAGGTCTTTTATAAGCTTTAATTCTTGATTGGTTGTCTGATTTCTGGCATAGCTGTAATCAGTAAATAATGTTGTGGCAATAATGGTTCCTGAACCAAAAGGATACATTAGCATAGATGGCATTCTATTCTTTGTTCTTGTAAGCAAGGTTGTTGTAGAACCTGGCCATTCACTAAAATACCCATCAATGTTTGCGGTAAGGTAAAGGTTATCTTGAGAGGCAAATATCGGATGGTCATTCTCAATATATGCGGCATTTGTCCAGCAGGATTGGTCCTGCCTCCAGCCATAGCCTTCTAATCCTCCTGGCAATGCCCTAAATTCCTCCCCATATTGCTGGGAGAAGCAGATTATGGTTCCTCCTTGGTTTGCATAGGATTCAAGTTGTTCCTTGAAAACCCTTGAGTTTTCCTTGCCGGCTAAACCTCCTGAGGGGATAATAAGGATTGAATGGTCATCTAGGTCGGGAATATCCCGATGTATGGCATAGGGAATTTCAAGGTTTTGCAAAAGCATTCCACATTCTGGATAAAGCCCTTTGTTAAGTATAGCAATATCTGCCTCTCCTTGTGGCTTAAGGTAGGGATGGATTGTGCTAACATCTAGGGTATCATCAGGATGGTCAGGCTCTGGAGGTTCGGGAGGATCTCCATCCTCATCCCCATCCCCATCCCCATCCTCATTGCCACAGCCACCCGATGGTCCTGGTGGGGGTTGGGAAGGTGGCGAAGGAGATTTATCTGGTGGATGTGGATAATGGTGTGGAAATGGATTCTTGGTATCTCCTATAAAAGAAGCAAAAATCTGTGAATAATGGCAATGACTAAAGATAACCATTCCCAACAAAACCACCATCAATACTAGGAATATTCTTTTAGTAAGATTAAATATATAAATCATCATTTTAAAATTCAATTTTCACCACCTTTATTTTTCTTGCTGTAAATATTGTAAATTAGAATTCCAATTCCTATAATTATAGTTATTGTTCCTAAAAAATAAATAATCCAACTATGATTAGAAAAATAAGAGAAATAATAGATAATCCCAGTCACTATAACTATACTCCCCCACATAATTCCTTTTTTTCTATCAATGATCAATTTAATTTTATTTTCTTGAATTATTGGAACTCTTCCAGTTATCCGAGATAAAAAAGATGTCTTTCTAATCATTTCTTCCCCACCACTTTCTATTGTTGATAAAATGAACATCGCTATATAATTCAATATAAGAGCAATCGCTAAGAAAAAATAACATATTCTAGGCTTAGAGTAAAAACTTAATCCTATAATTCCTATAATACATGCTAATCCAATTAAAAATTGACCTTTCATTCCTGTGCGAAAATATATTCGAAAGAAAACTAAAGATATTAACCCAAAGAATAAAATAACCCCAACTATTAGCCATTTAATCATTTTAAATCTCCTTACTTACATCCATTTTTATCTTTATTTGGATTTGGTGGCTCAGGAGGACATATTATATCACATGTTACAATACAAGTCATTGCACACAAAGCAAGACATACAGGAGGAAAATGGACGAAAAGCTCACATATAATTTCACATGTAAGATGGCATGCAATATGACATTTTGTATGGCAATTAGAGTATCCTATCGGATCCATAAAATTTATTGGATTATTTTGACAGTAAACATATGAATGTAATCCTTGAGGAATAGAAAGCATAAATGGAACTAGAAAGATTGGGTTTGAAATAGAAGGATTACAGGAATAACATTGAGATTCAGAAGTATAATCCAAAGAAGAAAGGGAAGCTTCAATCTTTTCTTGAGGGAAAATATCTTTTCCTGCTTCAGATAAAGCAAGTGATTTAAAAGATAGTCCTTGAGGTAGACCAAAAATTACCTTCAATATCGGATCCACACCCAAGAACCTCCCCACCTCTGAATCATAGTATCTTGCTCTGTAATAATAAAGGTTTAGTTTGGGTTCGTATTCTCGGGAGGTAAAGAGAAAGGGATTAGGGATTGAGGATGAGCCAAAAGGTATTCCAAAGGCATCGTAATTGTAGGATGAAACAATGTTTTTGTCTTTGTTGGTAATAAAGATTACCGAGCCAAGTCCATCAAGGTGGTAGAAATAGCTTTGGGTTCCTATTCTTACTGAGATTGGGTTGTCAATGCCAGGGCCAAAGGTGTATCTTGATGTTAGGGTTCCTTCTGGAGAATATTCAGCAATTAGGTCTTGGTCATCATAGAGAAAGATTGAATTATCCTTGGCGATTCTTTTTCCCAAAGGGCAATAGGTAAAGGTTTGGGTTGAGTTATCGGGATAGGTTATTTGGGTGAGACGGTTTTCGTAATCATAGGCATAGGTTGTATTGTCTTTCTTGATTAGATTGCCATTATTGTTGTAAGAATAGC
>JBFMDZ010000206.1 GCA_040753555.1 bacterium | reverse complement strand
GTCCCTTTCTTTAATATCGGCAGATTTGGTATTTTTCTTAAATATTTCTTTTCTTTTTGTTTTTTTAACAATAATCCATTTTATCTTATTGTTTATATAGATTTGTAAAAAGTTGGGGAAGTTCTGGTAGCACAAATAGGATTTTACCTTTTTATGCAGTTTTTAGCTCCCTATCAAGATATTCCTTTATCCAGCTTCTTATCAAGGTTGATACATCAATTCCTTTTCTCTGAGCAAGCTTCTTTAAGTTACTAATTGTTGTATCATCAAGTCTCATTTGAAAATTTCTTTTAAGCTGGGGCCTTTCAAATAAGATTTCATTTGTTTCCTTAAGCTCATCAAGGTAATCTACGATACTGTGGGTTTCCCAGAATTTTCTTTCTTCTTGTATGTCCTTAAATTTTGGTATTTTTTTCATCTTTATTTTCCTCCCCTTTGGTAATATTTTCTTTCTTTTTCATCCATATCCCTTACGGTTATCACCTTAACCCTCCCTTTCATTTTAAAGGCACAAACAATAGTCAAATATCTTCCAGCTAATATTCTGGATAATACAATATATCTTTTCTCCTTGCTTTTTAATATAAGGGGCTTACCTTCAAAAATCGCCTCCTCAACCTCTCTGGGAGAAATATTATGTTTTACAATATGATAGATAGAGCCTTCATCCCAGAGTATCTGGCTTATTTTCATATAATTACATTGTAAGTAAAAAAGAAAAAGTTTGTCAAGGGCAATAAAATAATTTGCATCCTTTTTAATTCCATTAAAGATAGCAAGGGAGGTATTGAATGTTGGATTTTCTAAACAGCAAACCTAAAGATTACATCGAGCTATAAACACCTAGCAAAACCTGTTGGGCTTGGGCGAGATATTACCTTTTGATTGATTGACGTTTGTGGGAAGCCATATTTTCAGCATGGCCTAAAAGTCCAATTTCGCGAATTTGTTGAATACAGGCTGCCCTGTCAGAGTTAAAGATTAAACCGAAGATTTTGGAAATAAGATTATTAAACTTCTTGCAATCATTGGGATTTGTGAATTCCTTACATTCAGCACAGGATGAGTATTTTTTCTCAATACAGCACAGTCTAATTTTACACCATTGTGCTTTCTGATTATCGTGGCAACCTGGGCATTTATCTTTAAGATACGCACCGCAGGCACCACAATAAAGGCCACAATATGCTACCAAATTTTGATCTGTCACAACTTTCTTCATCATCTATACCCCCAATATTTTTAATAATAAAATACCACTTTTTTCCAACCAAATGTCAATAGAAAATTTTGCTATGTTGTTGCAACAACTTTCCTTTAAACATATAATGAAAATATGCTAATATCATGGAATATAACAAAGGAATGCAATCTTTCTTGTAAGCATTGCTATAGGGATGCTGGAGAAAAAGCTCCTGATGAGCTTTCCTTTGATGAAGGCTGTAGGCTTCTTTCAGAGATAAAAGAGGCTGGCTTTAAAATGGTTATCCTCTCTGGTGGTGAGCCTATTTTAAGGAAGGATGTCTATAGTCTTATTGAATATGGAGTAAGGCTTGGTCTTAGAATGACAATGGGAACAAATGGAACATTGCTTACAAAACTTATTGTTTCAAGGCTAAAAGATTCCGGGCTTGCAAGGGTAGGAATAAGCCTTGATTCTACATCCGAAAAGCTACATAATGAATTTAGGGGAAAATCCTTTGCGTATAAAAGAACAATGGATGGAATAAAAAATTGCAAGGATATTGGTCTTCCTTTTCAAATCCATACAACAATAATGGATTTTAATTATAGAGAAATAGAAGAGCTCATAGATTTTTCAAAATCCCTTGGTGCATTAGCAATTCATATATTTTTCCTTGTAAAAACAGGAAGGGCAGGGGAGATAAATGAGGATATAGCAAGGTATAAAGATATTTTAAGAAAAATATTGGAAAAGCAAAAGACAATAGAGATAGAGGTTAAGCCTGTCTGCGCCCCCCAATTTATGCTTTATAACCCTTCAAAATATACCAGAGGATGCCTTGCAGGAATAAGCTATTGCTGTATCCTTCCAGGTGGCGATGTCCATCCCTGTCCATATCTTCCAATTAAGGCAGGAAATGTAAGGGAAATGTCATTTGGTAAGCTCTGGAGGAATTCTTCTGTTTTTAAAGAATTAAGGCTTATGGAATATAAAGGTAGGTGTGGAATATGCTCCCATAAAAAATCCTGCGGAGGATGCAGGGCAAGGGCATATTCCTATAGTCTTGACTATATGGATGTAGATCCATTTTGTATGAAAGAAGCCAATGTTTAAGAAGTTTAGAAGTTCTAAAGTTTAGAACTGTTATAAATCTTATTTCCTATTGGAATAAATGCCTTATATAATGCCTCTATGTCATTTATATATGGAAGTATTCCCAAAACCCTTATTTTTGTCAAATCCCTTATTATCTTTGGATTATTCTTTAAAATCTCTTCCTTCTCCCTTTTTGGGTTATTAAATATAATTCCCAAAATTTTCATATTTCTATTTTTCAATGCCTCAATTGTAAGGAGGCTATGATTTATTGTTCCAAGCCTATTTTTTGAAACAATCAAAACAGGCAGAGAAACCTCATTTACAATATCTATAATTAAAGTTTTTCTTGAAATTGGAACGAGAAGACCACCTGTTCCCTCAACAAGGACGAAATCATATCTTTCCTTTAAAAATAAAAATTTTTCCTTTATAACATCTGGTTTTATTGCTTTATTAAAAATCCTTGAACATAAATGGGGAGAGCAGGGGAATGTAAAGATATATGGAGAAAGATAGTCAATTGGAAGATTTGGTTTTTTCTTCATCAGTCTAAAATGTGTTTTTATATCACATCCTCCAGCATCTACCCATTTTTGCGTTACAATATTTAAACCAAATTCTAAAAAATACCTTCCTAAAAGCCCTGTTATCAATGTTTTTCCAACGCCTGTATCCGTTCCTCCTATAAATATTCCGCAAGTATTTAACTTCCTCATAGACAAATTGTAACTATCAAAGTAGATTTCTTTCAAGTAATTGGTACGTGTTTAGCTAATATTTAAAGAAAGCAATGAAATAAAGGTTTAATAAGAAACATTAATGAAATCCGAAATCCGAAATCCGAAATCTTAAAACAAATTCAAATGACTAAAATTGAAAATTCAAAACAATATAATTTAAAAGAACGAACGCTTATGTTTGCAAAACAGGTGAGAGGGTTTGTGAAAAAATACAATACCCAAAACTATAATATAGAGGATGGAAAACAAGTAATACGTTCCTCTGGAATGAGGAAATCGCAGTAAAAATGTTTAGATTTTGAATTTAGATATTGTTTCGTGCTTCGTGCTTCGGATTTCGTGCTTAATTCAGATATTGTTTCGTGCTTCGGATTTTTAAAATTTATGTACGTGTTTAGCTTTGCTAAACAATTTAAAATTTACAATTAAACAAAGCGATTTCTGGCTCTTTAGCATAAAGGAAGCTCAACACATATTAGGGAAGCTCAACACATAC
>JBFMDZ010000205.1 GCA_040753555.1 bacterium | reverse complement strand
ATTGGGCATTGGGATTTTAAATTGTTCAAACTGATAAAAACAGCTAAACATATACCAATTTTAAAAAAGAGACCCTAATTTTCCCAAAAATCCTTTCTTTAGCTAAAAAGATATGGGTAAGTTTCAATAAAAAACTGCTTGACAAAAAATATTCAAAATAATTATACTTTTTTGTTTAAGGCAAAAAATTTTTTTGAAAAAAGTTATTACAATAGAGTATACTTTTATTAAAATGAAAGAACAGGAAGAAAATCACAAAAATATACGGGGGGGGGGGTAATTCTAACTACCCTAAAGGGTTTTTATATAAAATTGAAGGCAAGCCATTTTCGGCTTGCTTTTTTGTTTAGAGGAAAAATTAGAGGAAAAATGAATAAGAGAAACACCCCGTCCCGTCCCTCTCAAGAGGAGCGGAACATCCCTCTAAAAGAGGGGAACAATTTCCCTTCTTTGAAGGGGTGTCAGACGAAGTCTGACGGGGTAGTTAAGGAGGTAAAGTAAAATGAGAAAGACAATTTTTGGATGTCTGATGGCTTTAGGGTTTTTGGCTTTTAAGCCAATTTGGGCAGAGACTTATGTTTCTGGGACAATTACCAGCAACACAACATGGGCTTTAGCAAATAGCCCTTATGTTGCAACAGATACTGTATATGTAGCAGAGGGCGTAATCTTAACCATTGAGCCAGGGGTAACTGTAAGGTTTGCAACAGAGACCTCTTTAATTTGCTATGGCACATTGAATGCTGTTGGCAATACAGGAACGATTACATTTACTTCAAGCCAAACTATACCCTCTGCTGGTGATTGGAAAGGGGTTAAGCTCTCTGGAAGTGGAGCAAGTGGAAGTCAAATCAAATATTGCGATATTGGCTATGCAAAGCAGGCGGTGTATTTGGAAAATGCCCTTGGAATTGTAATCACCCATAATTATATCCACAATAATAAGGGAAATGATGGTGTAACAGGTTATCATGGACAACCAGGTGAATTGGGATGCGGAATATATCTTTCAACCTCAACTAACATTCTCGTTGCTTCAAATACTATATCTGAGAATATAGGAGGTCAGGGAGGAGCGGGTGCAGAATGGAGCTTAGGGGGTCAGGGTGGAATTGGTGCGGGGATCTATCTTTCTTCTTCAACTAACATTATCATTAGCTCAAATACCATCTCTAACAACATAGGAGGAACTGGAGGAACAACAAGCGGTTATTACGGGATAACACCTCCTCAAGGTGGAATTGGTTGTGGAATATATCTTTCTTTATCAAATGGAAATACTATTGATTTAAATATTATCTTTGATAATACAGGAGGAAATGGAGGAAATGAAAGCTTATTTTATAACCAGGGTGGTGCGGGTGGCCAAGGAAATATTGGTTGTGGGATATATTTCTTGTCTTCGATGGGAAACACTCTCACTCAAAACAAAATATCTAATAGCCAAGGAGGTCAAGGAGGAGTAGGCGATCAGGGTTCAATCGGCGATCCTGGTCAGGGATACGGAATATATATTAAATCAGATAGTTACAATAACTTCATCGATACAACCAATACTTATAATGGTGAGTCTATCTTTTATTATTATGGAATCACAACCCCAACTATAATTGAAAATCAGAATTTAACATTAGCTGGTTCAGGTTCAACAAACTTAGGAAGGATTGTCTTAATCAATTGTTCCAATTTTACAATAAGAAACAATACAATCTCTGGAGGAATTGGAGAAAGTGGAACAACAGGCAGCGGTTATAATATTTCAGGTGATCCCGGAGGAATTGGCTGTGGAATATATCTTTCATCTTCAAGTGGAAATACCATCTCAAACAATACCTTCTCTCAAAACCAAGGAGGACAAGGTGGAACAGGAGGCAAGGATGGTCCTGGTGGTTCCGGAGGAATTGGCTGTGGAATATATCTTTCATCTTCAAGTGGAAATACCATCTCAAACAATACCTTCTCTCAAAACCAAGGAGGACAAGGTGGAACAGGAGGCAAGGATGGTCCTGGTGGTTCTGGAGGAATTGGCTGTGGAATATATCTTTCATCTTCAAGTGGAAACATCTTTACACAAAACACTATATCAGATAACATAGGAGGTAAAGGAGGAAATGGTACCATGCGGGGTTTAGGAGGTCAAGGGGGAATGGGTAACGGGATATATCTTTCATTCTCATCAACTAACAATACTATTAGGCAAAATATTATTTCCAATAGCATTGGAGGATGTGGAGGAATACCTGGTTCCAGAGTTGAAGGCAATGCAGGTTCTGGTCAGGGATATGGAGTATATATTGAACCAGATAGCTACAACAACATTATTGATACTTCTAATATCTATAATAGCGAACCTATTTATTATTACTATAATCAATCAGGTGTCACTATTGAAAATCAGAATTTAACATTATTTGGCTCTGGCTCAACAAACCTGGGAAGAATTGTTCTTATAAACTGCCAAAACTTTACTGTCCAAAATAATACAATCTTTGGAGGGATAGGTGAAAATGGAATAACATGGTATGTTTCTGGTGGGATGGGAAGTGGGATATACCTTTTAAATTCACTCAATATTATCATATTAAACAATGTTATTTCAAACAACAGCGGAGGTTTGGGAGGAGCAGGTGGCAATTTAGGTTCAGGTGGCTCTGGAGGAATTGGTTGTGGAATATACCTTTATTCATCAACAAATATTACAATCTTAGGAAATACCATATCAAATAACATAGGAGGGCAAGCAGGAACAGGTGGTCCGGGTGGTGGCTTACCTGGAGTTGGATATGGTATATATTCCATCTCAAATTCCTCCTTTACAACCTATTATAATAGCCTCTTTGGCAACAAAAATGGCGACTTAACCAAAGGTTATGGCGTTTATCATGACGGCTCTTCAGGAACAATTTCTGCAACCTTTAACTGGTGGGGAGCAAATTCTGGACCAGAGCATCCAGTTACAAATCCATCAGGTCAAGGCGATAAGGTAAGCGATTGGGTTGAGTATAGACCATATAGACCTTATACCCTAATTATACTCTCTCCATCCTCTGGTCGTGTTGGAACAGAGATTACTATAGAAGGAATGGACTTTTCTACAAATACCCATGTTTCCATTGACTTTGGAACCCACCTCACTATTACAACAACTCTCTCAAACGAAAATGGCGTATTCTCCACCACCTTTATTGTAGACACTCAACCTTCCTGCACAAAGATAATTACCGCAAGGGACGAAGAAGGCAATATCGCTGCTGGCTTCTTCAAGATAACGGGAAGGATTGTCTTAGTCTTTCCAACATCAGGCTTTGGCGGCTCAATAGTCACCCTTCAAGGTGTAGGTTTTTCATCAGGAGAACAAATAACCATAGACTTTGGAACAATGCCAACCATAACAACAGCCTATTCATCAGCCAATGGCACCTTCTCAACAACCTTTGTGGTCAACACCCAACCTCCCTGCACAAAGCTTATTACAGCAAGGGATAGCAAAGAAATAGCAATAGCCATATTCTTGCTTGTTCCAAACCCAAAGATTATAA
>JBFMDZ010000204.1 GCA_040753555.1 bacterium | reverse complement strand
CAATTTGCTTTCTAATAAATAAATCGGAGTTTTTGCCTCTTTTCTTTAGAACTTTTTTGTCAAAGAACAATCAATTCAATTGAAACAATACTAACGACTTATCGAAAATTCGGTCAAGTTGAGTATATAATATATCGGCATTTTTGAGAGGAAACCTTAAGAGGCTTTTTTTGCGAAAAATATTTTCTTATTTTCCAGGAAGGCTTGATAATATAGCCTTTATAACTTCACCGAGAATTGCTAACTTGAATGGTCATCTCATTATGATGACAGAGCAATCTTAACCACTATTTTATCTCCCGGCGAATTTACCTCACCAATCCCATTAGAAGAACCTCAACAGCCCTGGCACTTAAGACTTCCTTTCAAAGATAAAGAACTTGAAGGATTAAGAGATGAGGTTTTATCAGCCATAAATAGGCTTTATGTTATGTATTACAAGCCCCACAATTGGACGCCGGCTTTAAGGATTGAAATAGCATCTTCTATTGCCACAAATAATTCTCGGATAGCAATATTGCTTCAAGGACTTAAATATCAATCTGGCACACCCGGTATTCTTGAGCCATATCCCCTTTATATCGCAGACCGTATGGTAAAGCATCTTGGAGGTGCAATTCCAGCCTGTAGACAAACCGCTACCAGAAGAATGACCGAGTTACATCAAGGGGATATCGGAGAAATATTTTTCAGTATGCATGGTTATAGAACTGAAAGTGGAAGGTAAATATGAGCGACGAAAGAACAAATATTGAGCAATTAATCAGCACCTCTGAACGGATTGGAACAATAGGTTCTCCTTCTTCTACCAGTGAACTTTCTTTAGACATCCTTGGCACTGCTGTTGGTAAAAAATTGGTGGGAGAACTTGCATTTTTCAGATTTTCTCAGGATGGTAAGCCTCATTATGCCTTAGGACAAATCACAGAGGTTCAACTAAGGAATATTTGGCTTGAAGATCCAACAATGAGGTCTCTTACAAGACAAAGAGGCCAGGTTAATCCTGTGAGTGGACAGCAAGATACCCACTTAGGAGATATGACGGTAAGCGCAGTATTTAGGGATGTGAGCAATAGATTTGAACCAGGTATTTTAGGAACTGTTCCAGCTACCGGCACATTTATCCATTTAGCAACTGACCAAATATTAAACAGGTTGTTAGAAAGGTATAGGGATGAAATATTTTATTTGGGTTATGTCTATGGCTCAACGCCAAAACTTCCTCTTTGGTTTAAGCATTTCGGAATAGGACCAAATGGAGCTGGTGAGGCATATCATCTCGGCATATTTGGTAAAACCGGCTCGGGTAAATCTGTTCTGGCAAAAATGATCCTATTAGCATATGCTCGTTATCCCAAAATGGCTCTTCTCGTTATTGATCCTCAGGGTGAATTTAGCAAAGATATGCTAAATGAAAGAACCGGAAATGGTTTTGTCTTACCGATGAAGAAAATAACTCAAGTTTTAGGTAAGAATAGCTTCGTTATGACTGTCAGAAATTTGGTTTTGGACAGGTGGGAGTTGTTTGAGCAAATTTTCTTCGAGTCCTTGTTTTTTGAGCGACTGACTATTCCCAAAGGAGAAAACCGAGAACTTGCCTGTAGCATTCTCTCTGACAAATTACAAAAGGCTAAAGTTAGACTTGAAGAACTCCACGCAAGGGTCTCCTTTGATAAAGCATGGAGTCTTCTTAAAGATGAGAGGGTCCAAAAAGTTTTTTACCGCACTGAGGCTTCAAGACTTCGTTTTGATACTGCTATCAAAGAAGCTGACGCAAATGAATTTTATAAGGAATATTGGACGCCAATAACTGAGTTGTTCAGAATAGATAGAAGTGGTGCAAAGAGTGTGAATAAAGCCTTAAGTTGGCTTCTAAATCCAGAAACAGAGGTAAGACCTATCCTTGTCATTGATCTCTCAAAAGAACAAGCAAAAGACTTGTTTTGGAATGATAAAATTCAAGCTTTAGTGATAAAGCGACTTCTCGATGGACTGACTCAGACGGCAGAATACTTCTACAAGGAAGGTCAAGGTCTCAATGCACTTGTTGTTATTGATGAAGCTCACCGGCTTGCTCCCCGAGACCTACCCTCTGATGATAGTGCCGCTCGGAGTGTCCGCGAAATCCTTGTGAATGCCGCGAGAACCACAAGAAAATATGGTCTCGGATGGATGTTTATTAGCCAGAGCTTATCAAGTCTCCATCGGGAAATTATTGGACAATTGAGAATATTTTTCTTTGGGTTTGGTTTGGCTTTAGGTGCTGAATTTATCTCTCTAAAAGAAATTATTGGCGGTGACCCCAATAGCCTTAAACTTTATCAACGGTTTCGTGACCCCCATAGTGCTTTTGATATTGCATCAAGGCAATATGCCTTTATGACAACAGGGCCTGTTTCGCCATTATCTTTTGCCGGGACACCATTATTTCTTACCGCATTTAATACACCAGAGGAATTCTTAAGGGTAAATAGATTGGAGGTTGTAAGATGACAATTCCCGAAATTCAGAGGATGAAGGGGGAGAAAAAGATTACTGCCCTTACTTGCTATGATTTCCAGATGGCAAAGATATTGGATAAAGCTGGGGTTGATATAGTTTTGGTGGGAGATTCTTTAGGTATGGTTGTTTTAGGTTATGAGAATACCCTTCCGGTTACAATGGAGGAGATGCTTCATCATCTAAAGGCAGTAAAGAGGGGGATAAAGAATGCCTTGTTAGTTGGTGATATGCCATTTATGTCATATAAGGTTGATATAAAAGATTCTGTCTATAATGCAGGAAGAATGACAAAAGAGGGTGGGGCAAGTGCGGTAAAGCTTGAGGGAGGCATTGAGATTATCCCAACCATAAAGGCAATGTTGGATGCAGATATTCCGGTAATGGGTCATATTGGCTTAAGGCCACAGGCAATTCATAAAATGGGCGGCTATAAGGTGCAAAGGGATGAAGGTCTAATAGAAGAGGCAAAGGCACTTGAAGAGGCTGGTATATTTTCCCTTGTCCTTGAATGTATCCCAGGAAGCCTTGCTAAGAAAATAACAGAATCTTTAAAAATTCCAACAATTGGTATTGGTTCGGGGATATATTGCGATGGACAAATCTTGGTTTTGAATGACATAATTGGTTTAACCGAGAGGTCTCCCAAATTTGTCAGGAGGTATTTGAATATGAAAGATGAAATTTCAAATGCAATAGAAAGATTTATTGAGGATGTTTCAAAAGGCGATTTTCCCAAAAAAGAGGAAAGCTATGAATGAAAATGCAAAAGTCAAAATGAACATAATGAATTATTTTGAGGTGAAACAATAGGAACATCAGTTAAGACAAATGGTTCTATAAGACTTAGGGAGGTAAATGGGAAAATTGCAATCGGGGATATGGTAAAGATGCTTAAGATAACAAGGCAGGCAGCACTTAAAGAGATTTCTAAATTCCCATTTTCCGCTCTTATTTACAATAGGAATTGAATTTCCAAAAAAAATCTAAAGTTTAACCCTCTTAAAAACCGATATATATAATAGATAGAATGATAGAAGATATTTTAAGAAGACAAAATCAAGT
>JBFMDZ010000203.1 GCA_040753555.1 bacterium | reverse complement strand
ATTTTGTCTTCTTAAAATATCTTCTATCATCTTATCTATTATATATATCGGCTTTTTAGAGCCAAAACATAATAAATTTTTTGAAGTAGTCAATTCCTATGGTAGGGTAGCGGAAAATGGGAATTTAAAATTATCCTATACTCACTCTCATCTTGTAAAGAAAAAAATTCATTTCCCTTTAAATTCGCAATCTTAAAATCCGCATTAACATATCCCCCTCTTAGAGCCTTTAATAAATTCAATAAGATGGTCTATCTCAGGGGATGAAGAAATTTCATCCTTTATTTTTATTAGTGCCTGGCTGATATTCAAATGAGAACGATATAATAGCCTAAATGCATTTTTTATGTCTTGCCTCATCTTGCTTGGCATTCCATTTCTTTGAAGCCCGATACTATTTATGCCAATGCAGGAGGCAGGGTGTCCATCAGCAATAAAATATGGTGGAACATCTTGAGTAACCTTTGAAGAGCCACCAATCATAGAGAGGCATCCAATTCTAACAAATTGATGTATGGCAACAAAGCCTGAGATTACAACCCTATCTTCTACCTCAACATGGCCTGTTAATCCTGCAAAATTTGTAACAACAACATTATTTCCAATCTTGCAATCATGGGCAATATGAGAATTTGCCATAATAAAGTTATTATCTCCTATTTGCGTGCTTTCCCCTTCATAAGATGAACGATGGATGGTTGCATATTCACGGATGATATTATTATCCCCAATTATCAAATATGATTGCACATCCTTCCATCCGCTTATTTGTGGCTCATTTCCAATAACACTACCTATATCAATCTTGCAATTCTTTCCTATCGTTGTTCCTTTTTTTATAACAACATAAGGACCTATCTTTGTTCCTTCTTTAATTACAACATCATCTTCGATGATAGAATATGGACCAATCTCAACTCCTTCTTCTATTTCTGCATTCCTATGAACAATTGCGGTTTGATGGATCATTCTTCAGCAACAATTGGTGCACAGGCAACAACCTTATCATTCTTCTTTAATCTCACCAGGCAAACACCCTTTGTATTTCTTCCTATCATTCTAATATTTCCTACAGAAATTCTTATAACCATTCCAAGTTGTGTAATTAAGACAATCTCATCAGCCTCATCTACCTCAAGGATTCCAATAACATTACCATTTCTTTCATCCGTTTTTATGTCAATAATGCCCTTTCCTCCCCTTTTTTGCAATCTATAAAGCCCTGTTATGCTTCTCTTTCCAAATCCATTTTCTGTTATTGTAAGAAGGCTCTTTCCACTCTTTACTACTTCCATCCCAATAAGAAAATCCTCTTCTGAGAACTTCATTCCAATAACGCCAGATGCAGCCCTTCCCATAGGCCTTGCATCCTTTTCATTAAATCTTAATGCCTTTCCCTTTCTTGATGAAAGGATTATCTCATCATTCCCAGATGTTAAATTAGCAGAGATAAGGCTGTCTTCTTTTGATATATCCATTGCAATTATTCCCGTTGTGCGTGGATTTGAAAAGAGATTAAGCCCCGTTTTCTTTATTTTACCAAGCCTTGTTGCCATAAGAATATAGCCATCTTTAAATTCACGAACAGGAATAATAGCTGCCACCTTTTCATCTTCACCAATTGCTATTAGATTGATAATAGGTTTTCCACGGGCAAGCCTTCCTCCTTCTGGAATATTATAAACACGAAGCCAATAAAGCCTTCCCTTGTCTGTAAAGATAAGGAGAAAATCGTGAGTGGAAGCAATGTATAGGTCTTTGACAAAATCTTCCTCCCTTAACTCAATGCCAGAGACACCAACACCTCCCCTGTGTTGCTTCTTATACACACTTACAGGAATCCTTTTGATATAGCCCCTGAAGGATATGGTAATTGCAACATCTTCCTCCTTTACAAAATCCTCCATCCTAAATTCTTCCTCTTCGGGAATAATTATTGTTCTCCTTTCATCCTTAAATTTCTTTTGCAATTCCAAAATTTCATCCTTTATAACACCTAAAATCCTCGTCCTTGATGAAAGGAGGGAATTAAGGTATTCAATCTTTTTTATAAGCTCAAGGTATTCCTTTTCTATTTTGCTTTCCTCAAGCCTTGTAATCCTTTGAAGCTGCATCTCAAGGATTGCCTGGGCTTGCTTTTGTGAAAGGGCTAATTCTCCCACAAGGGCATTCTTTGCCTCTTTTGGGTCCTTTGAGCCCCTTATAATCTTTATCACCCTATCAATATTTTTTTGTGCAATCTTTAGACCTTCAAGGATATGAACCCTTTCGCTTGCAAGGTTTAATTGATATTTTGACCTCCTTGTAATAATTTCAACCCTATGCTCAATATAGCATTCAAGAATTCTTTTTAAGGGCATTATCTCAGGGCTTTTATCTTTTATAACAAGCATAATAATTCCAAAGCTTGTCTGAAGTTGGGTGTGTTTGTATAGCTTATTTAGAATAACATTAGGATTTTCATCCCTCTTTACCTCAAGAACAACCCTTATTCCATCCCTATCTGATTCATCCCTTAGCTCTGATATTCCTAATTCCCTTTCTTTATTTACCTCAACAATCCTCTCAATAAGGGCCTTTTTGTTAACCTGATAGGGAATCTCTGTAATTATTATCTTTTCCCTTCCTTGCTCCCTTTCAATATTTGCCTTTCCCCTCATTGTAATAATACCCTGTCCTTTCTCATAAGCCTCTTTTATTCCAGATTTCCCAACAATGTATCCACCTGTGGGAAAGTCAGGGCCAGGAATAATAGAGGAAAGATCATCTATACTTATATCGGGATTATCAATTATTGCAATAATACCTTGAATTACCTCATAAAGGTTATGTGGCGGAATATTCGTTGCCATGCCAACAGCAATGCCAGATGAACCATTTATAAGAAGGGAGGGAAGCAAAGCAGGAAGGACATCTGGCTCCTTCAGGCTATCATCAAAGTTTGGAATAAAATCTACGGTTTCATCCTCAATGTCTAAAAGGAGGGTTTGACTTATTGAGGAGAGCCTTACCTCTGTATATCTCATAGCAGCTGGAGGGTCGCCATCTAAAGAACCAAAATTTCCCTGTCCATCAACAAGGGGGTATCTACAAGAGAAATCCTGTGCCATTCTAACAAGGGTGTCATATACAGCCTGATCTCCATGTGGATGATACTTTCCCAAAACCTCTCCAACAATCCTTGCTGATTTTTTATATGGCTTGTTAGAAGATAGGTCAAGCTCAGACATTGCATACAAAATCCTTCGGTGTACTGGCTTTAAGCCATCGCGAACATCAGGAAGGGCCCTTCCAATGATTACAGACATAGCGTAATCAAGGTAGGAGGTTTTCATCTCCTGCTCAATATAAGACTCAATAATCTCAGACATTTCTATGTTATATAATACAAAAAAATAGGTGGTTTCAGCAAGGATTATTTGGGATTAAGCGGGTTATGAAACAACGTAAGGGATTACCTCACCACCATTGCCTTAATGGCAGAGAAATCATCTGCCTTTAGCTTGTAGAAGTATAGGCCAGAAGAGAGGGGTTGGTTGTTGTCATTCTTTAGGTCAAAGAAAATTGCCCTATCTTTTTGGGTATA
>JBFMDZ010000202.1 GCA_040753555.1 bacterium | reverse complement strand
AAGAGCATAAGCAGAAAGAGGGCTTTCTTTGATAGCTCTTCTTATCGCTAATGTTGTGGTTGCATTCTTATGTAATTTTATCTGCATAGGTTAAGATTATACACCCTAACCTATCGTTAGTCAACAATTAACAGTAATGTGAGATGGAGCGTAAGCAACTGTCAACCAAGGAATATAATCAATATAATCTGAAATTTTATCACCCTGTCCAGAAGAGTTGGTTACAAGATGATATGGACCAGAATTATGACCCCACCAATTGAATGTTGCAGAAATAGTCCCTGCTGTCCCATCGCAATAAACGCCAAAACCTTTTGTTCCATTGCCATTTTTATTGTTTAAAATATTGTTATAATGTATCCCTGGGTTCGAACCAGAAAGGACATATATTCCATACCCCACTCCAAAAACACCCATTGTACTTCCTCCACCACTGACATTAAATATATTGTTTTTCAAAATAAGTGTTCCTTTATCATTATTAATCATAATACCGTATCCATTTCCTCCATATCCTCCACTTCCATAGCCTCCTACAATAGAAGAAATATCGTTGTAATCTATTCTTGCTATTGATGAAGAAGAAAAAATACCGTATCCATTTTCGGCAAAATTTATTCCCATTGTTATTCCTCCTACAATATTAGAAATAATATTATAACTAATTGTAGCTGTAGATTGATCTAAATATATTCCATAAGCAGGAGATTTATGTATTCCATTGATATAGACAAAATTATTTTGGGTAATATTTACAGTAGATTGATAAACATAAATACCATACACTGCTCTCGCATAACCTCCGTTAATATCAGTAACTGTTCCTCCAGTAATAGTTACTACAGAATTAGAAATATATATTCCAAACCGACTCCTACTGTTAAGATAATCACCTCTTATACCAGAAACTTTGTTGCCAATGAGAATTGGAAATGAAGAATTGATTATATAAATTCCATAAGCCGTATACCACTCGTATACCTTAATTTCAGAAATTACATTGTTAGTAAGTATAGGAGAAGAATTAGAACAAATAATACCATAATTATGCCCAAGTCTTCCAATTTCAGAGATTATACAATTAGAAAGTCGGGGAGATGTATTGTAAAAACTAATTCCTACTCCGCTTCTTCCTGCATACATAATTGTACAATGAGTAAGAATGCTATTACTACTATTTGTTCCAGAAAACACTATTCCATTCCAATACCCAGCAGTATGGGTAGCCTGGTCAGATGTGAATGTAATCGTGCCATCAGGGTTTCCAACAGCCCTCAATGTTCCATAGCAAATCAAAGATGTATTTGTTGCAAACCTTACGGTTACCCCTGGCTCAACAGTTAAGATTACGCCTTCAACAACAATCACAGTATCAGTAGCAACATAAGGGCTATTTGCTAAAGCCCAAGTTGTATTGCTTGTAATTGTCCCAGAAACATAGGTCTCTGCCCAAATTGGCTTAAAAGCCAAAAACCCTAAAGCCATAAAAATCCCAAAAATTGTCTTTTTCATTTCACTGACACCTCCATTTTTAGACAAAAAATAAGCAGGCCTTTTGTTTGCCTGCCTTTATATAAAAACCTTTTAGGGTAATTAAGTCTATCCTCCCCCCTTTAATATTTTTGTCTTCTTTCAAGTTTTCCATTTTAATAAAAGTATAACCGTTTTACTTACTTTTTGTCAAGAAAAAATCTTTTTAAGCCGAAAATAGTGAAGATACCAACCTCCTCCTAAATGGCTGGCTACCTGTTCATACATTTCATGAAATTTGAGATTAAACCATAATTCCCTTTCTGACTTAAGTGCCCAATAGTCCCAAGGAATATCTTGGAAGTTAAACTCTGGTTTATCAGATATAATGATATTTCCAAGTAAGATATAAGTTGGTTTTCTTAAAAGAATATAATCTCCAGAGCCCTTTTCATGGCCAGCAAACCCCTTTCCCATCCAATCGCTTTTCATATGGGAAATATTAAGATCACAAAGCCCAAGCATATCTATAGAATAAAGCCCAGAGTAATATGGAATAGCACCGGCGGGAGAAAGGGCGATTGATGCATTTTTAGAAATATTATCTTTCATCCATTTACCAACAAAAGACCAATTTTGGGTCAAGGTAGATTGAGATGAAAGGGCATTATAAGAGTTTCCAGAAAATGACTTTTTTGTGGTTAAAGGAATTCCTATGGCTAGAATTATAAAAACAATTGCTATGGCTTTTTTCTCTGAGAAAAGCTCTGTAAAGGATTTTAGCCCTTCTTGAAACAGAAGATAAAGAAATGGCAAGATGGGAACAAGAAAACGATACATCGAAAGGCTATCCCCTCCAATATAAATGATGTAAAGAAGATAAGAGAAGGTAATTAGCAAAAAATACAAGTAATTGGTATTAAACCTTTTAAAGACAAATGGTATTGCAAGAAATATCCATCCAGAGAATTCAATTAAAAAATCCTTTATATATTTAACCCCTCGCAGATATTGAGAAATCCCCTCTCCAACCTTGGCATAGAAGGTATTGGGAAGAGGAAATCCATAATAGGCATAGCGCCAGAGATAATATGGGGCAAAGATTGAAAGAAAAAAGGCAATTGAAAGAAAGAGATTTTTAAGGGATATTTTGTTTTTGAAAAAAAGGACTATCTGATGAATAAATGTGATTCCAAAAAAGAGAATTCCCTCAGGCCTTGTTAGTGAACTTATCCCAAAGAGTATAGGGGAAAGATAGACCTTTTTGTTTTGAATTTCAAGAAAATATCTGTAAATAGCCAAAAGGATAAGAAAGGTAAAAAATGGCCCTTCCAGTCCACCATCTGCCCAGCAAGCAAAGCAGGAATTTGCACAAAGAAAAAGGCAAGTAATGAGATTAAACAGTCTATTCTTTGGTGAAAGAAGGCATCCAATAAGAAAAACAAGAAAGATAGAAAGCCCTGCAAAGATTATACCTAAAACCTGAGAAAGCCTTTCTGGTTGAAAACCTAGCTTCATAAAAATGGCAATGATAAGTGTCCAGAGGAAGTTTGTATATCCCTCAACCCTTTCTCCTGGATTATAAACAAACCCCTTTCCCTCGACAAGATTCTTTGCGTATCTAAATGAGGTAAATGCATCATCAATCATAAAGAATCTAAAGTGATAGCTATGAAAAAGAAAGACAAGGATGATTATTGATAAATAAATGTAGGGATTGGTAAATAAATGGGTTGTTAAAATTAGCTTTGGATGTGTTATTAAGTTCTTCCTCTTTATTGGCTTATTTCTCTTTTTCATGAACCCCATTATATATCGCCGTTTCTTAAAAAGGCAAGTTAAACTTAAAAGCTTACCTTATAACAAGGGATTTTATGGCAGAGAAATCATCTGCCTTTATTTTGTAAAAGTATAATCCAGAGGAGAGGTTTTGTCCAGCATTATTTTTTAAGTCAAAAAATATTGCCCTATCCTTTTGGGTATATGAGCCTTTGGGTTTTTGTCCTAGCTCTATTGTCCGAACCTTCTGTCCGAGGATGTTATAGATTTCTAGGGAAACATTAGCATCCTTTGCTAGTTTGAATGGGATATAGCAGGCATTATTTGCTGGATTGGGATAGGAT
>JBFMDZ010000201.1 GCA_040753555.1 bacterium | reverse complement strand
GGTAAGGTCAGGGGAGGAAACCCAGCTTAATTTCGAGCTTTCCCCTGTTCCTCTGGCTAAACCAACCAATCTTCAAGCAACCGCCATCTCTGATGACAAGATTATCCTCTCCTGGCAGGATAACTCTGGCAATGAGGATGGATTTAAGATAGAAAGAAAGACTATGGGCGATTTATACGCTCAAATAACTACTGTAGCAGAAGATGTTACGACATATACTGATATTGGCCTGAATGTGGAGACCCCTTATGGTTACAGAATAAAAGCCTATAGTAGCCAATTTCCCGATTCAGACTATTCCGATGAGAAAGATGCAACTACCTTATTCCTTGGTGCAATATTTTATGATAACTTTAATCGGGGAAATAGTTCAGGTTGGACACAGATCAGGGGCTCATGGAGGGTAGAAGATGGTAAATATATTCAAAATGCTGATGGAGAAGGGATAACATTGGCAGGGGATACAAATTGGGACAATTATGCCTTTGAGGTGAAGATGAATATTAAAAGCCTTTATAATACAACGGATTGGGAAGGAGCAAGGCTTCTATTTAGACTTCAAGATACTTCAAAATACTATTGTTTAGAGCTTGATCCAACCTATGATAGAGCCCGCATAGTAAAATTAAGGGATGGTTCAAAAGAGATTCTGGCCAGCACTAGCAATAAGGCGGTAATAATGAATCTTGACACAGAGTATAAGGCCGAGGTAATTGTTCAAGGTAATAATATTAAAGCTTATATAAATGGTAAGCTTATATTGCAAGCTACTGATTCATCCTATTCCTCAGGAAAAATTGGGATTGGGACTTGGAAAAGCTCTGCTTATTTTGATGAGGTAAAGGTAAATGGCATAAGAAAGACAGGAATTGGAACTATTAGAGGAATGGTTAAACCCTCTATTGGTGAGACAAAATTTTTGAGTATTCCTGGGATTGAGGTCAGAATTCCTGAGTTAGGTACACAGACCACTACTGATGCTAATTCCAACTTCATCTTTTGCAATCTTCCCTCTGGATTTTATACTTTAGCTGCTGATGCTCCTGCTTGTTCCGGTGGGACTGAATCTGGTATAGTAGTGAATGGAAATACAACCACAGATATTGGAACAATAACCCTATTAGCGGCAGACGGAAATAATGATGGTCAGATCAATATTTTGGAATGGCCTCTCTTTGTTGATGCCTTTGATTCTATACCAGGGGATTCCAATTGGAATCCTGAAGCGGATTTCAATTATGATAAAGTAGTTGATGTGTTAGACTTTTATGTTCTAACAGCCAACTTTGGCAAAATACAGTCATTTTCCGAAACGACAAGATCAGAATTAGATACTTCAACCTTAGATATACCATCTGTATTAAAAAACCTAAACCCTAAATCAATCTTAATCACTGAAAATGTTCCTCATAACTCAGGTGCTGTTATATACCCACAAGAGGTTAAAGTGAGTCCTGGCGAGTTCTTTGATGTAGAGCTTGTAGCAGGGGTTGCTTCCAGTCTAATAGGTGCAAAATATTCTCTTTCTTTTGACCCACAAATCTTAGAGGTTGTAAGCATTACTGATGGCTCTTTTCCACCAAATGGTTTTGTAGTCCAGAAAAAGTTTGATAATATTAAAGGAACAATTGACTTTGCAGTTTTAACAGAACCTGTGCAGGGTCTTGATGTTTTGGCTTATATTCGCTTTAAAAACAAAATTGCTGGAACATCGTCTATTTCTTTCAACTTTATCCCTCCGAAACAAAAGACACAAATGGTAGACAATGATGGAAATCCAATTCCCTTTCTTTCTTCTAACGCCCAAATAGAGGTTGATATTACTCCACCTACCACACCAATAATCACAGATGATGGGGTATATACTAATAATATTACTCAACTTCATGCGATATGCTCTTCTACTGACCCAGAAACAGGAATAGCAAAGTATAAATATACAATTGGAACAAAGAGAGGAGGAACTGATACTACTGATGGTTGGATACTTATTGACACAAATGAGATAACAAGAACAGGCTTAAGTTTAACCAATGGTTTAAGCTACTACTTCACAGTCAAGGCAAAGAATGGTGCAGGATTATGGAGTGACATTGGTTTCTCTAATGGAATTACTGTAGACATAAATCCTCCAACAATTACCAATCCCAAAGCCTCTCCAAATCCTGTAAACCCAGGCCAATCAGTAAAACTAGAAGCCTATGTGGTTGATTCTCTAAGTGGTGTTGGCTCGGTTACCATTGATTTATCCTCAATTGGCGGCCTATTAAATCAACCAATGTCTGGCTTTGGAAATGGAACATATACCTATACCTATACCATCCCCAATTCTGTATCGCTTGGAACAAAAACCCTGACCATTACAGCAAAGGATAATGCAGGGAATACATCCACCACCAAGATAGACTTAACTATTCAGGAAGAAAAATATATAAAGCAGTTAACCACAAATCCTGATTATGATGGTAGTGAGGCGTTTTCACCCGATGGAAAAAAGATAGTTTATAGGTCATTTAATGGTGGAGCTGGTAATCTCTGGGTGATGGATATAAATGGAGACAACAAAAGAGAGATATTACCTCTTGGATCAAACGGTTGTGGCCCTAATTTTTCGCCCGATGGCAAATACCTTGCTTTTTCTAATGGTGAAGATATCTTTGTGAGCACTAATATACAAGAGGTAATCAATAAAAATGCTTCACCCTTATTAGTTCAAATAACCACAGGAAGTGATGACAACGACCATTGGCCATGTTTCTCGCCCGATGGAAAATGGTTAGCCTATGGCTCAACAAAGAATGGAAATCGGGATATCTATGTAATAACTAATATAGCTGATGTAATTACTAAACAGGCACCATCACAAATAAAGAGATTAACCACAAATGTATCTTACGAAAATGGCCCCTGTTTTTCTCCTGATGGTAAGAAGATAGTTTTTATTTCTAATTGTAATGGAGATTATCATGATTGGGCAATAACCAATGTAGTTGATGTAATTGAAAATAATGCTTCTCCGATTATGGTTCAGGTAACTAACTGTTTAGGAGATGAAATGGGAAGGTTCTCACCCGATGGCAAGATGTTTGCCTTTTCTTCAATGATGGGTGGCAATGCTTATGATGGATGGCTAATTAAGAATATAGAAGATGTATTTAATGGCCTTTCTGCCAATATTGTTCCCCTTACAAACTGGTCAGGAAGTGAAGGACCAGATGACTGGTCACCCGATGGAACAAAGTTGCTTATTGGCTCAAACAAGAAAGGGAATTGGGATATTTACATTATTGACTATCTCTATGATCCCTTTGCTTTTCCTGCGGCAAATATTGTCTATCCTATCTTAAACCAAAAGGTATCTGGAAAGGTAGAAATAAAAGGAAGGGCTATGGATAACATCAGTGTTGATGGAAAGACCTTGTTATCCAAGCTTTCCTCATATACCCTAGAATATGGAGAGGGAGAAAATCCAAGCAAATGGAATACAATTATAACCTCTAGTAGCTCAATAGACAATGGAATATTGGGTACTTGGGATACAACAAAATTAACCAATGGGACATATACCCTCAAGCTTACTGCTACCGATGGAAAGGATTCAAATATTCAAAGGGTT
>JBFMDZ010000200.1 GCA_040753555.1 bacterium | reverse complement strand
GGATTTTTAAAATTTATGTACGTGTTTAGCTTTGCTAAACAATTTAAAATTTACAATTAAACAAAGCGATTTCTGGCTCTTTAGCATAAAGGAAGCTCAACACATATTAGGGAAGCTCAACACATACTTTCTATTTGATAATTATATATATATCATTTCTATATGATAACATCAATTGTAAAAAAAATTTGACAAAATGAGGAATTTATGGTTTAATTAAGATATGAAAAAAGCTTTTACATTGGTTGAGATAATGCTTGTGGTTGTTGTTATTGGAATATTGCTTGCTATAATGCTTCCAAGGGTGGGAAGGATGGTAGATAAATCAAGGGAGAAGGCATGTAGAAAAAATCTTCAAAATATCCAATCTGCTGTTACAACATATTGCGTTAGACCAAACGATGAGGTGTATCCTACTTCAAATGATGAGTTTAGAAGAATTCTAGATCAATATTTTCCCCAAGGAATACCGCTTACTACCCTTAGAAGATCTTTAGAAGGTATGGATTCTAATGCAGTGTATGTTGGTTCACAAACAGCGGATATTACAGATGTTGGTGGCTGGTTTCTTATAACTAATGAAGAAAGCCCTGATGCAGGAAGGGTCTTTATAAATTCTTTGCAAAAGGATTTGTATGGTGCCTATTATAGCTCATATCCTTCATGGTAGATTTTTAAAGCACCCATAAGCCTATTCAAAATCTCCCTTGTATGGTAAAAACAGAGAGAAAATCTTATTCTTGATGTATTCTTTGGAACCGTTGGTGGTCTTATGGGAAGTGCCCAAAATCCTTTTTCCCTTAAATACTCTGCTCCCTTGACTGTCAATTCCTCGTTTCCCAAAATAAAGGGAACAATCTGGGTTTCTCCTTCTATTTTAAGCATTTTTCTAAAATAAAAGGCATTTTTAAGCAATACTTTCCTCCTCTCTGGTTCATCCTTTAATAGTCTGATTGCCTCAATATTTACAGATATTATAGATGGAGGAAGGGATGTTGAATAGATAAAGCCCCTTGATTTGTTGATAAATAACTCAATTGTTTTTTTATCTCCCACAACATATCCACCAAAAGAGCCTAAAGCCTTGCTGAATGTTCCCATTATAAGCTCAATATTGGAAGTTAAGCCAAGCTCATCAACCAAGCCAGCTCCATCCTTACCAAAAATGCCTGTTGCGTGTGCCTCATCAACAAGCGTCTTAAAATTATACCTTTCTTTTAAGGAAACAATATCAAGAAGGGGTGCCTTATCTCCGTCCATACTAAATACAGATTCTGTAATAACCCAGATATTTTTGGCTTTATTTTTTTTAAGGAGGCTCTCAAGATGGTCTACATCATTGTGGTTAAATCTTAAAAGCCTTGCTTTTGAAAGGATACATCCATCAATTATACTTGCATGGGAAAACCTATCAGCAATGATAAGACTTTCCCTGTCGCATATTGCAGATATTATTCCAAGATTTGCCTGATAGCCAGAGTTAAAAATAAGGCCTTTTTCTTTTCCTTTTAGCTTCGCAATTTCTTCCTCAAGCCTATGATGAATCTCATAATCTCCACTTAAAAGCCTTGAGCCACAGCTTCCTATTCCAAATTCACTTATTGCCCTTTTACAAGCCTCTTTTAGCCTTGGGTGAAAAGATAGTCCAAGGTAATCATTGGATGAGAAATCAATATATTCCCTTCCTTTAATATAAATTTTTCCATTTTCCCTTTTAAAACAGGGCTTTAATGTCCTTGTCCATTCCATTCCTACATTTTAATATAAAAATCATTGTCAAACAACCCTTAACTTTTATATAATTTGTAAAATGATAATTGCAGAGAGAAAGCCCTTTGATGAGATAAAGAAAATGGTTTCAAGCCACAAAAAGGTATTGCTTGTTGGCTGTGGAACCTGTGTAACGGTATGTATGGCAGGTGGAGAGAAAGAGACAAAAATTCTTGCTTTGTCTTTAAAAATGGCAATGAATCTTGAAGGAAAACAGATAGAATTTTCTGAAAGCACAATTATAAGGCAGTGCGAGTGGGAATTCGTTGATGAGCTAACGGACAAAATAAAGGATATAGATGCCATTCTTTCCCTTGGATGTGGAATTGGCGTCTCTGTGATTGCTGAAAGATTTCCTCAGATTCCTGTTTATCCAGCTTTAAATACATCATTCCTTGGCTTTCCAGAAAAGCAGGGCCTATGGGTTGAAAGGTGTGGTGCCTGCGGAAATTGCATCTTGCATTTAACAGGAGGAATATGTCCTGTTGTTCGGTGTTCCAAGGGTCTTTTTAATGGGCCTTGTGGAGGCTCAAGTCAGGGAAAATGCGAAATATCAAAGGACATTTTGTGTGCCTGGCAGATAATTTACGATAGGCTTAAGGAATTAAACAAATTAGAGCTTTTGGATGAGATTATCCCTCCAAAGGATTGGTCAACAGAGCGCTCAGGGGGGTTAAGAAGAATTATTAGGGAGGATGTTTATATGGAATAGACACAAAGGCACAAAAAAAATCAAAACTCAAAGCTCAAAAGTCAAAACTACAACTTAAAAATCAAAACTTATTTGATAAATCAATGTTGTTTTGGTATAATCTGGCTTGATGAGCAAAAGAAATAATGAAGTAACAAGCCAGTTTAAGACAATAGATTATCTTTGTGGTATTCTTGTTTTTTGTTTCATTTTTAGAGAAAATTTTTCTTGCAAAGATTTTTGCGAGGCATAGTATAATGTTTTGAAAAAGTGAAAGAAACAATGCGGCTCATCACGGATTATGGTGCATAGGATAGGATTTAAAGATTGTATGTGTTTAACTAAAGCTAAATAAAATTTACAATTAAGCTCTTTGTTAAAAAGATAAGCATACAATTATTTTTGCACCATATTATGATGCGAAGAGCCAAATTTTATTAAGGAGGAAAAGAAATGAAGAAGCTTTTGAAAGCAAGATTGGTAGTTTTAGGGCTGATTTGGGGCGATGAGGCAAAGGATTTGTATATACAAGGGAGCAATAAAAATGGTTGAGGAGATAAAAGAGATTAAGGAAAAACATCAAGGGATGTGGCTGGCGATAAAAGTAACCGAAAGGGATAAATATAACAAGCCAATAAAGGGTGAAATTTTGGCTTCTGCTAGAACACATCACGAACTTCATATAGAACTGGAAGATCCAAATGTCTATGAAACTTATGCAGGCGAGCTTCCGGTAAAGGCGGTTCTTTTCTAATGATAGAAATATTTGCTAGGATTCCACCCTTTGTTTCTATTCAGATTGGCGGAAGAAAAGCCACAAAAGATTTTGATGCCCTTTTGGATACAGGAAGTACCTATGTGATAGTCTCATGGGAGGATGCGATTGATTTAGGATATGAACATTCGCAGAGGGTCGAAGGGGTCAAACCCTAATTTGGTAAAAAGGGCAAATTTTTTGTTGATAAAAACAATGAAAGAAGATATAATTATTTTAAGGAGATAAAGATAAAAAATGCCTATTTCATTGATAAAAGAGGAAGAAAGACATATCTTACAGGTTTTGCCTATCCTTCTAAAGAGGGATGCGCAATTAAGAGGCTCTCTCTATGCCATCCTATCTGAAACCTTTGCCACAAAGGATGATTTTACAAGGGTTCTGGAAGAAATCAGGCTCTTAA
>JBFMDZ010000199.1 GCA_040753555.1 bacterium | reverse complement strand
AAAAACAATTGACTTTTTTAGAAATGTAGCTATAATCTACAAAGAAGAATTAAACACTTTGCTTACTGAAAACTTTAGCTTTGAATATGGCTAAAATTCGCAAACCAATTTTGTTTGCGTATATATTGTAGTGAAATAATTGATTCTCTTATATATTTAGGAACACTGGGTGGAATTACTGTTTTAAAGGATAATGCGGTATTAAAGAGCTGGACAACATCTAATTCCAAATTGCCTGCTAATTGGATTACTAGCCTCCTTAAGAAGGATAAAGACCTTTATATCGGCACATATGGAGGTGGTGTGGCAAAAATTGGAGGGGATGGGAATTTTTTAGACTTTAAAATGAGATTTGAGGTAAATCCTAATGCCTTTTGTTATATAGAACCATTCCTCCTTGTTGGCACATTGGATAATGGAATATTTCTCTACCATACAATAAGCAATAAATGGTATAATATAAAAAATGGATTAGGCTCTTTAAATGTAACATCTATAATTGATGGTGGCGAATACATCTATATTGGAGCAGAATGTGGGCTTATAAAGATGCCAAAAAACGAATTGGAAAGATATGGGGCTTAACATATACCTAATTTTTGCATTCGGCCTTTTGCTGAATCTTGGCTTCTGTGATACGGGCATACTTATCCCTATCAATATCAAAGACCAACCAGATCCTAATATTCTCTCCCTTTACCGTATGGAGGTAGAGGTTTTGGTAGATAACCAGTTTGCCTCTGTTAAGGTTCTTGAGATATTTGAAAATCATACTAATAGGGAAATTGAAGGTCAATACCTCTTTGCCATTCCTGAAAAAGCCAATATATCAGATTTTGCTGTTTGGGATAGTGGGATAAGAATTCCGGGTGTAATCTTGGAAAAAAGAAGGGCTAGGGAATTGTATGAAGAAATAACAAGAGAAAGGATAGACCCCGGGCTATTAGAGCAAGCCTCTGAGGAGGTAATAAATGTTTTCTCTACAAAGATATTCCCTATTCCTCCTTATGGCACCAAAAGGATAGAGCTTACCTACAACCAAGAATTAGATGTTTCTGATTCTATGTCTTACTTCTCATTTCCCTTGAAACCTACAAGGTATCAGGCTCAAAATGCCTCTAGCTTTAAGGTAAAATTTAAAATAAAAAACCAATGTCCAATAAAGGATTTTATCATCCATTCAAAAAATATTAATCCAACCTTTATCACAAATACATCTCATCAGATAGCAGGAATCTTTGAAGCAGAAAATTTTTCCTTAAATGAGGATTTTTCGTTTGAGTATAGCCTGGATGTTAAAGATTTTTTCCTTAATTTTCTTACATATCGCAAGGTTGACCTATCTGACGAACCTATTCCCCTATTCACAGATATAAAAAAGAAGGATAAAGATGGCTATTTTCAGGCTCAGGCTATATTCAATCTAAAAAGGGATAAATCAAAAATACCCTATCAAGGACAATATTTCTGTTGCTTGATACATCCCTATCTATGAGGTGGGATAAATTGGATAAGTCTTATGAGGTTATAGAATATTTCCTGCGAAACCTATCTTCGGCTGATAAATTTCAATTGATATTATTTAATGATGAGATAAATTCCCTTCCCATTTTACCTGCAACCTCACAAAATGTAGAAGATGCCTTGAATTTTATAAAAAAATCCTATCTATTGTCTGGAACAGACATTAAAAGGGCTTTGACTTCCGCTATAACCCTTGCAAATAAAACCAATGGTCAAAAAGCCATTGTGGTTATTACCGATGGCCATCCAACCCTCAATGAGGTATCATATAAGCTCATTTCCAACCATCTTATAAATATAAACAAAGAGAAAATTCCCCTCTTTATCTTTGGAATAGGAAATGATACGAATGTCTCTTTTTTAGAGGAATTGGTAAAGCCGAATGATGGCTATTTTGTTTGGGTAAATGAGACAGAGGATATTGGCTTTAAGCTAAAGACATTCTTATCAAAGATTGGCGAGGAGATGATTAAAGGAATAAGCTTTATATTTTCCTCATTAAAGGAGATAAAAGACATCTATCCAAATGATTCATTTAAGGCATTTGATGGTTCTTATGTAAGTATTGTAGGAAGATATTCTAAACCAAGAGAAACAACAATAAAGATAGAGGGAAGATATAAGGGAGAGAAATTTACATACAAACAAAAGATCGTCCTTCCAGAAAAATCTTTTCTTTATCCCCATCTTAAACGACTTTGGGCAAAGGCAAAGGTTGATTATCTTCTTAAAAAGATAAGGTTTGAAGGAGAAAGGGATGATTGGATTGAGGAAATAATCAAACTTTCCAAGCAATACACATTTGTTACACCCTATACATCATTCCTTGCCGCTCCCCGTTCACTATTGAGACCAAGGGTAATTAAACCAGGAGACCCCGTATTGCGTGTTAGGTGCGATAAATCCATTGTGGATGTTATAGCAATATTCCCCTTTGGTCTTGTCAAATCATTACATTATATTGAGAGAGAGGATATATGGCAGACAAGATTTCTTGCGCCTGTATGGATGAATGATGGGGTCTACAAAGCATTGCTTGTCCTTACAGATTCTAATGGAAATCAATATGAAGAGGAAAAATCATTCATTATAGATTCAAAGCCCCCATCCCTTAAGGTGCAAATTCCATCCTTTGTCTATGGGAGTTCTAAACTGAATCTTAAGGTTTATGCAGATTCTGATACAAGGAGGATTCAGGCAAAATTATATAATATGGCACCTATTGATATTAAATATGATGAGAAAAGCAAAGCATCATTGGGTAGCATTATTGTTCCAAAGGATATTCCCTCTGGAATCTTTACCTTAAAAATAGTTGCTGAAGACTTTGCCCATAATCTTTCTATAAAGGAGGTTCCTATTGAGATAATTGGTGGGTAAGAAATGAAAAAATATTTCCTTCTCCTTTTTATAGTTATTATTGGCTGTGCTAAAAAGGAGGGAGATATATCTAAAAAAGCACCTTCTTTTAAGCCTGGTTTGGAATCTTCGTCTGAAATTAAAATAAAAGGTATTGAGGAAGAATATTGCAAAAAGGAGGAGTTTTTAGGAGAAGATGTTTTAATCCCAAGACCAACTAAAGAGATAAAGGATGCAATTCTTAAGCTTGTAAAAAAATATCCAAAAAACCCTGAATTATACAAAAGGCTTTCTGATATAGAGATAAACCTATCCCAATTTGATGAAGCAGAATCCCATTTTATCAAATATGTTAATCTTTGTAATAGAAATAAAATTTCTCTAAAAGATTTGGCAGATTTTTATGATAGTCGTCTTCTCTTTGATAAAAAGATAAAGGTGCTTGAGGAATTGGCTGAAAAAGAGAATAGGGAAGATGCGGTTAGCATATATAAAAACATTATCTTGTCTTTAAAAACATACCTCCTTTCCCTTGATAAATATCATTATTATAACAAAATAATTGAGCTTTTTCCAGATTCTCCAATCTATTTTAAGGAATTTATAGATGAGCTTATATCTTGTTCTGAATATAAACTAGCCAATAATAGACTAGTGTGCTGTCCCTTAAATAAGGTATGTTATATTTTACAAGGTTTTCCTGCATATGTCCATGCAAATGGTTTTGCTTTTTTGTTGTAATATTCAATATACTCCAATAACTTCTGTTTTAATGCT
>JBFMDZ010000198.1 GCA_040753555.1 bacterium | reverse complement strand
CATTGGGATTTTTATTCTTTGGCTTCATTATTTTCCTTAACATTATCTAAACATATACATTCCTTATTTCCCTATAGGGTGAATAGTTACGAAGTTTTTTGGTTTTGGAACACGAATGGACACGAATTAGTATTAATTTGTGGTTTCTTTAAGAATGATATGGGATGGAAAGGTATTTAGGATTGCTGGTTTTTGTTTGTGCCTTCGGCGTATATCTTCATACCCTTACTCCAAGTGTTGGGCTTCATGATTCAGGGGAGCTTATAACCGTTGCATACACATTAGGCATTGCCCATCCCCCAGGCTATCCCCTTTATACCCTACTTGGCAAGCTTTGGACAACTATTATACCAATTGGAAGCATTGCCTTTAGGATGAATATGCAATCAGCATTATTTGCCTCCCTTGCTGTAATGATGACCTATTTTATCACCTTAAAAGTGAGCGGAAGAGCGGAGGAACGGAAGAACGGAAGAATAATTTCAAGCGTTGTTGCATCTTTGATTTTGGCTTTCTCTGCTACCTTCTGGGAACAGGCTGTCATTGCCGAGAAATATACCCTAAATGCCTTCTTTGCCAGCTTGCTTATCTTTATCCTCCTTAAATGGCAAGACTCCCGACTCAAGACTCAAGACTCAAGACTCCCTAGCATTGCTGGCTTTATCTTTTTAATTGCCAAAAGACTAATGATTAGTGTATATTTATGCTTGATGGCGATAGGTTCTGATGAGGTAAAATATTAAATGAAATTAAGGAGGTGATTAAGATTATGTTTAGCGGAGCAACCACAGCAATGAGAAAGCTTATCCAGGAGCTAATCCTTCCTGAGCTGGAAAGCATTAAAGCAAAGGTAGAGAATTTAGGGGTAGAGATAAGAAGGCTTGATGAGAAGATTGAGGGAACAAAGGCAGAGCTTCTTTCAGAGATAAGAAGGCTTGATGAGAAGATTGAGGTAAATTACAAAAGGCTTGATGAGAAGATTGATTCTGTATTCTATCGGCTTGATGAGAAGATTACCGGCCTTCGTGCTGAAACCTCTCTTAACTACCAGAGGCTTGAGGAAAAGATTGAGTTGGCGATAGACATCCATGAGCGTCTGGCAGCCCTTGAGGCAAGGGTGCCAATGAGGGTTTAAATAGCCACGAATGGAGTTGCAAAATTTGTAGTTTTTAAGTATAATTTAAGAAAGGTAATTTATGAAGAGAAAAGCGATATTTTTTCTACTGGTTGTGGTTGGTATGTTTTTAGCAGGCAGTATCCTGGCTCAAGAGGTCGCTTTGCCAAAAACAGGTCAGACCACATCTTATGCAACAGGTGATGATGGAGATTTAGAAAAAGGTGTCTCCTGGCCAGACCCAAGGTTTACAATTGGTGGAAATGGCACAGTTACAGACAATCTTACAGGGCTTATGTGGACAAGAAATGCCAATTTAGCAGGAGCAAGGACATGGCAAGGCGCTTTGGACTATGTAGCGGGAATGAATACAGGAGCAAATCCAAACTATGGCTATACAGATTGGCGACTTCCCAATATTAACGAGCTTGAAAGCCTGATTGACGCAGAAAGGCACAGTCCAGCCTTACCATCAGGACATCCATTTATCAATGTAGCGAGCGACGGCTACTGGTCCTCCAGTAGTTATGCGCCCAATACAGGCAGCGCGTGGATCGTTTACATGTACGATGGCTACTTGTACGCCCTCTATAAGTCCAGTAGCCACTATGTCTGGCCTGTTCGCTCTGGACAGTGATGGGTTATTTGATTATTTGTAACTATTCACCCTATAGGGAAATAAGGAATGTATATGTTTAGATAATGTTAAGGAAAATAATGAAGCCAAAGAATAAAAATCCCAATGTCCAAATCCCAATGACAAATGAAATCCCAATGTCCAAATCCCAATAATTTGAAATGATATTGGACATTGGAAATTGGACATTTTTTTGACATTTGAACTTGGGATTTGGGATTTATTATAGAATGGATGAATTTTAAAACAGCCAAACATATAAAATACGATATACTGAATAGTTACAGTCTATATTTGAAAGATATAGGTTTATTAATGAATTCTTTGAAGTTAAGGAGAATAAGTTGAAGAAGAGGTATAAACAACCAGTCAGTTTTCGATTTGTAAAGAGTCAGTATGATTATTTTGTCAATCGGTTCAAGGGAAGTATCATATTCTTTCAGGTGGGCAGATATTATGAGTTTTATAGGCAAATAGATAAAAATGTAAGAGATGCTCTGGGTCTTAAAGAGGTAAAGAGAACTTCAAGAAGGGGGCTTTTGTATGGTTTTTTGGTTAAAAGAGAAGATTTATATCTGGAAAGGGCAAAGAGAGCAGGGTTGTCTGTGGTAGTAATAAAGGAAAGAGGAGTATACATTGGAAGGATAAAGGAGAGGAGGATAGAGAAGAGGATAGTCCACGGTCATTTTAATTTTCTTCAGACATGCAAAGGAAAACGCAAAGGAGATGTGTAAAAGATTGCTTATGGTAATAGCGGCTTTTCTGTTTATTGCATCTTTAGCCTATACAGGAACAATAGAGCTTCCAAAAACAGGTCAGACCACATCTTATGCAACAGGTGATGATGGAGATTTAGAAAAAGGTGTCTCCTGGCCAGACCCAAGGTTTACAATTGGTGGAAATGGCACAGTTACAGACAATCTTACAGGGCTTATGTGGACAAGAAATGCCAATTTAGCAGGAGCAAGGACATGGCAAGGCGCTTTGGACTATGTAGCGGGAATGAATACAGGAGCAAATCCAAACTATGGCTATACAGATTGGCGACTTCCGAATAGAAAGGAATTGCGCAGCCTAATAGACTATTCAAAATTCAATCCAGCTCTGCCATCAGGACATCCATTTATCAATGTTTCGAGCGGCGTCTACTGGTCCTCCAGTAGTTATGCGCCCAATACAGGCCTCGCGTGGATCGTTCCCATGTACAGTGGCTACTTTTACGCCTACTATAAGTCCGGTAGCCTCTATGTCTGGCCTGTTCGCTCTGGTAGATTATTGGGTTATTTGAATATTTTATCCCCAGAGAAAGGCCCTGTGGGAACAACAATAACCATAGAAGGAATGGATTTTTCCACCAATACCCTGGTCTCCATTGCCTTCGGCACAACATTAACCATCACCACAACCTTAAGCAGCCCAAACGGCACCTTCTCAACCACATTTATTATAGACACCCAACCTTCCGGCACAAAAATAATTACCGCAAGAACAGAAACATTACAAGCCACCACAACATTTGTTATTCTTCCGACAGGCTTTGCCTGGACAAATCGGGGGAATAATCGGGGGTGTCCTGGCGATGTAATGAGCATTCAGGGGATAGGGTTTAGGGATTCAGGAGGTGTGTTTATTGACTTTGGGACATATAGGACGATAACGAGTGCTAATTTAATCCCAAGTGGCTCATTTTTAGCCTTCTTTACTATCCCTGCACTTCCCCGCGGAACCTATACCATAACCATCTACGGCTCAATTGTTACCCAGAGCTTTTATATCTCTGGTTCAACGGGTATTTCAGACCCTCCCTCAGGGGAAGGGCCGGTGGGCACAATCGTTTATATTAAAGGTGCTGGATATTCGACAGAGACCTTAATTTCCATTGACTTTGGAACACACCCTACGATTACAACGACAATCTCAGATGCAAACGGCTCATTTACCACATCCTTCATTGTAGATACCCAACCAGGGGGGA
>JBFMDZ010000197.1 GCA_040753555.1 bacterium | reverse complement strand
AATGATATTGGACATTGGAAATTGGACATTTTTTTGACATTTGAACTTGGGATTTGGGATTTATTATAGAATGGATGAATTTTAAAACAGCCAAACATATAAAATACGATATACTGAATAGTTACCATTAGATGAAATCAAAACATAAGAGCCAAACATAAATACAAAACTTACAAATTCGCTGATTGACTTTGTTTTCTTTTTATTTTACAATAATGATAATTTATTAAAGGAGGAAATTATGAAAAGAGACTATCTTTTTACATCAGAGTCAGTTACAGAGGGACATCCCGATAAGATTGCAGACCAGATATCAGATGGGATTCTAGATGCCATTATTAAGAACGACCCAGTTGCAAGGGTTGCCTGTGAGACATTTGTAACAACAGGCCTTACATTTATCGCAGGCGAGATAACAACCTCAACATATGTTGAGGTTCCAACTATAGCCAGAGAGGTAATTAAAGACATTGGCTATACAAATGCTGATTATGGCTTTGACTATGAGGATTGTGCTGTAATTACAGCCATTCATGGACAATCACCAGATATTGCCCAGGGTGTTGATACAGGTGGTGCAGGTGATCAGGGGATGATGTTTGGCTATGCAACAGATGAGACACCTGAATTTATGCCAATGCCCATATTATTGGCACACAAGCTTACAAGAAGGCTTGCCTATGCAAGGAAGGAAAGGATTTTGGATTGGTTAAGGCCAGATGGAAAGAGCCAGGTTACCATAGAATACATTGAGGGAAAGCCAGAAAGGGCATCTGCTATTGTTGTTTCAGCCCAACATGACCCGGATATTGAATATACAGACCTTAAGGATGCTATTATGGATGAGGTTATTAAAAAAATAATCCCTGAAAACTTCATAGACAAAGATACAAAATTCTATATCAATCCAACAGGAAGGTTTGTAATTGGAGGGCCACAAGGAGATACAGGCCTTACTGGAAGAAAGATTATGGTTGATACATATGGTGGCTTTGGTGCACACGGTGGTGGATGCTTTTCTGGAAAAGACCCAACAAAGGTTGATAGGTCTGCGTCATACATCGCAAGATACATCGCAAAGAATATTGTTGCCTCTGGCATTGCAAGGATATGTGAGGTCCAGCTATCATATGCCATTGGTGTTGCTGAGCCTTTATCTATTATGGTCAATACAAAGGGAACAGCCAAAAAGGAAGAAAAGGAGATTGTTAATGACATAAAAAAGAATTTTTCTCTTACCCCGAAGGGAATAATAGAGACACTTGACTTAAGAAGGCCAATATACCGAAAAACAGCCTCCTATGGACACTTTGGAAGGGAGGAGAAGGAATTCACCTGGGAAAAAACGGATAAGAAAGAGGTGTTTTTGTAAAATGGATATGACAACGAAAACAAAAGAGATTATTTTAATGGTTGAGTCATTACCCATAGATATCAAAACAGAATTGGTTGAAAAGATTCTTGATACTTTACATCCAACCCGAAAAGAAATTGATGTATTATGGGCAAAAGAAGCTGAAAAAAGGGTTGAGGAAATTAAAACAAGTAAAGTAAAAACTATACCAGGAGATGAAGTGTTTAAGGAGATTCAAGGAAAATTTGTAAATGAAATACTCTTTCCATCCAGATGCTAAACACGAGTTACTTGAAGCCATCGTTTATTATGAAAAACACCAATTGGGTCTTGGTTTGCAATTCGCAAAAGAAGTTTATTTAACAATTTAAAGGATAATCCATTTTCCTGATGCATGGTCTAAATTATCAAAAAACACGAGGAGATGTTTAACAAACCGTTTTCCATATGGTGTTATCTATCAGATACTAAAAGAGGAAATTTTAATCATTGCAATTATGCAACTCAACAGAAAACCAGGATATTGGAAAGAGAGAATAAAATAAAACCATAAAAATGGGCAAGGTTTCTTCCTTGCAAATTTCCTTTCTTTGTTTTATATTATTAGAGGTATTTTTGTAATATGGGGCTTACTTTTTTAGACTTAGAGGTGGGTAGTCCAGCAAAACCAGAGATTACTCAATCTGTAGAGTTTCTAATTGATTCAGGTGCTGTTTATTCTGTGGTTCCTGAAGAAATTTTAAACAAACTTGAAATTAAACCTTTGGCAGAGGAGGAATTTAGGTTTGCAAATGGTGAGAAGATTAGGAGAAAAAAGGGGGTAGCTATTTTTAAGTATAATAATAAAATAGGAGGTGCAGATGTAATCTTTGGAGAAAAAGATGATGCTTCTCTTTTGGGCGCATTCACATTAGAGGCATTAGGGTTGTCATTAGACCCTTTAAAAAGGGAATTAAAACCTATTCCAATGATAATTGCATAAAAAAGGAGGAAAAATGAATTACGACATAACCGATATTGGGTTAAAGGAAAAGGGAAGATTAAGGGCAGAGTGGGCAGACGCTCAAATGAGCGTTCTTTCTATGATAAAAGAGAGGTTTTTAAAAGAAAAACCTTTTTCTGGCATAAAGATAGCCTGTTGTCTACATGTAACATCAGAAACAGCAAATCTATGCAAAACATTGAAGGCTGGTGGTGCAGAGGTTCTTCTATGCGCCTCAAATCCATTGTCAACACAGGATGATATTGCCGCATATCTTGCCTCTATTGGAATTCCTGTATTTGCAAAGTGTGGCGAGGACAATGAGACATATTATAGCCATATAAACGCTTGTTTAGACGAAAAGCCAAACATTACAATGGATGATGGTGCTGACCTTGTCTCTGTAATCCATAAGGAAAGGCAAAACTTGGTAGAAAATATAATTGGAGGAAGTGAGGAGACAACAACGGGTGTAATAAGGTTAAGAAGCTTAGAGAAAAATAAGCTTCTTCTCTATCCCATTATTGCTGTAAATGATGCCCAGACAAAGCACTTCTTTGACAATAGGTATGGAACAGGCCAATCAACAATAGATGGCATATTAAGGGCAACAAATAGATTACTTGCAGGCACCAGGTTTGTCATTTGCGGATATGGGTGGTGTGGAAGGGGTCTTGCAATGAGGGCAAGGGGAATGGGTGCGAATGTTATTATTGTAGAGACAGACCCCTTAAAGGCATTAGAGGCTGTTATGGATGGATATTCTGTCCTGCCAATAATGGATGCAGCAAAAATAGGCGATATATTCATAACGGTCACAGGGAATATAAATGTTATAAGGAAGGAGCATTTTAGCGTAATGAAAAATAATGTAATCCTTGCCAATACAGGACACTTCAATGTTGAAATTGATATTCCATCTTTGGAAGCTCTGTCAAAAGAAAAGAGAAAAATCCGTGATTTTGTTGAGGAATATACCCTGCAGGATGGAAGGAAGATAAATTTGCTTGGGGATGGCAGGCTTATAAACCTTGTTTCGGCAGAGGGTCATCCCTCCTCTGTTATGGATATGTCATTTGCAAATCAAGCATTAGCCTGCGAATTTCTGGTTAAAAATAAAGGAGGGTTTGAGAAAAAGGTCTATGATGTTCCAGAAGAGCAGGATAAAGAAATAGCAAGGCTTAAGCTTTTATCCCTTGGTGTAAGTATAGACAATCTAACAGAGGAGCAGATAAGCTATCTTTCAGATTGGGAAAAGGGAACATAAAAATGCAAAATGTAAAACGCAAAATTAGAACTTCCCCAATTTTACTAAAACCTTTCATAGGGCTTAAATTTATGGTTATTGAAAAATATTAGAATAATCCTCCCCCTTTCCCCCTTTAGCGAAGCGAGAACTCTATTTTTATTGTGCTTTT
>JBFMDZ010000196.1 GCA_040753555.1 bacterium | reverse complement strand
TACAAACCTATGTTCCCAAGGATGCCCTAGAGAAAATAGAGCCACCACCACCCCCTCCCCAACCAAAGAAGAAAAAGTGGTATCAGAAGGTATGGTCGGTAGTATCGGGGGTTGTCTCAACCGTTGTCCGTGGTCTTCCTGGGATTGGCCAAATCTATACCTTTGCCACAGCAATTGCGGGCAGGGATTTTATAACAGGCCAGAAGCTATCTGGTGCAGATAGATGGCTTTCCTTTCTTGGTCCATTAGCAAGGGGTGCATCAATGTTTAGGCAAACCGCAAATTTAGCTAATACCATAAACAAAACAAAGGATGCCATTTCAAAGCTTAATACCTATTCTGGCTACCTTAAAAACCCAGAGCAAGCTGTTTTGGCAGGTTTAAACCTTGGAAAAAAATACGACCTTGGTCCTTTAACTGATTTAACCAATAAGGCTGGTTCTTTTTACAATAGCCTGATTGAGAATAAGTATTACAAATTTGGCACTGCCTTAACTGGAAAGGATGTGTGGGGGAATAAGCTTACCTGGGAAGAAAGGGTTGCTGGACTAAAGAGCTATGAAAGAATGTCTGACTGGAACAATAAGTTTGGGGATGTGATTGAGGGGATAATCTGGAAGAAGAATATAACCCTGCCCAAGATAGACCTGCCGAAGGTAAATCTGCCTAATATAGATTTGGGGAATGTTGATTTCAAGACAATAGGATTGGATGGGCTTGTCAATTGGGTAACCAATACGGGGAAAAGCCTAGAGGGAGGGATACCTAAGGTTTTAGATTCACTGAAAGATGCAGGAGGAAAGATTTTGGGAGTATTTACACCTGATGAGGTTGAGGCTGCTGTAAGAAAAAACATGGAGGAACATTTAAGAAGGGAGAAAATAAAGGTGTTTGCTCAAGACCAGGCAAAACAATCAGGGTTAGGTAAAATAACAGACCTTGAAGCAATGGCAAGGATAGTAGAGTATACAACGAAACAGAATGCTTTGCAGGGGACTAGAGAGATAATCTTAAACAAATTTATAGAAGATATAGGTTTTGTTTTGGCAAACAAGATGTCTGGAGGAATAGATGACGATCCTTGGAAAAGATATTATGTGAAAGATTTTAAAGACAGTGGTTTTAATAGCTCGTATAAAGATAATTCCAATCAAGTCCGTCATTTTATAGGTTTTGTCCTTGCGGGGTATTACAGAGGAGGAATAATAGGGGATGCTGCGGTAGTATATAATGAACTTCGAGGAGCTTACCAAGGAGGATCTCTAAGCCTTGCAGATTTTCAATTAGGGTGGAAAGGGGTTGATGCAGGGGTTGCTTTAAGGAAAGGTGAAATAGAGATTAACAAATTTGCAGAGTGGATTAGAAATAACTTAAAGTAATGGAATCACAAGCACTATTTTGTTGGCTCATCTATGTAGGATTATTGGTTGTAATATTTACAGGGTATGTAGCTTATACCACAAAAAGACCTAGAACCAAGTTCTCATTCATCAAGATATTATTTATCTTTTTTACTTTATATCTTTTGCCATATCTAATATTTCTAATTATAAAAGATAATACCTTGAGAAAAATATGGGTTATTTCTATGTATATATTATTTCCTGTAATCTTGCTCTGGCTTTATGGAATATGGAGCATTAAAAAGATTCAAGGCAAAATAATTATAGGAACATTACTTTTTCTGATAGGATTTGTATCCATAGATATAATTCTAAAATTAAAAGATAGAGGAAGATTAGAAAGGCAATTAGAAGGAACCAAAGTTAAAGACTTAAAACAATATTTTAAAAAAAGACTAAAGAAAGGAATGTCTCCGAAAGAGGTTCATAAAATAATGAAAGGCTATAATAGGGTGATATTGAATATGTATGCTTTAACTCCGGAAGTAACAACAGAACTTTATTTTTATAAAATGGGATTTGGATGCAGGATACTTGAGGTAGAGTATAAATTAGGCCATTTTAATGGGATTGAAGAAAATGATCTTCTTGGTATAACCTATCCATATATATTTCACTATTATTTCCCTGAGGCTTTTGACTCCTCAAATTCCCTTATTTATGAACCCAATCTAAAAAAATCGTACAAGATATATAAGCTAAAAATTACAAAGTTGGAACCCGAAGAATTATTAGAATTCCAGGTTAAAAACATCAAAGCTTCAGAAATAGTAGAATTCTTTGAAGGAAATTAGGATAATTCCTCCTTCTTGTGGCTCTTTAGCCCGTGGTGCCTCAATGCTTAAACAAATCGTCAACCTTGCAAGAAAGGCAAAGGATAACCTAGGAATCTATCCCTCCCAAGAAACCATTACCTCCCCTGGGGCATTAAGGTTTGAGAATATTGAGGTAATCCCCTCAATCAATCTTTCATCTAGTGAATTAGCAAAGATTCCCGACCTTATTCTTGCTCAATCCCTTCCTCCAGAAAGCACACCTTCCCTTGACCCATCCCTGGTTAGCCCTCCCTGGTATGAGCCTTATCAAGAGGGGTCAGGGGTCAAGGGTCAGGGGTCAGAAGATGCCCTTTCCTTAGAAGGGAAATTTATAAAATCCAATGATTATGTCTTCTATGTAATGAATGGAAGAAAGAGGCTGGTTCCCAAAGAAAGCCTTAATGCATACCTTCCTAAGGAAAAGCAGGCTGAGATAGAAAATGTTTCTTCTGAAAGATTAGCCAAGCTTCCTACTGGCGATGTCCTTCCTGAGATAAAATACCCGGATGGAAGCTTAATAAAGATAGTTGAATACTATTCTAATGTCCCTTCTTTAATAAAGAGAGAAGATTATTTCCTTATCTTTTCCGGAACAAAGCATCTTATTGATTCAGGAACAATGCAGATATTTAGCTTAAAGCCTAACGATGCAAAAAGCATTTCTGATAGTGAATTTCTTTCTATTCCTACCAGTGATCCCCTTAGGGCAAGGGTGGTAAGAAATGAAAGCCTGGGAGACTTCCTTATCCTTGGCTTGGAAAGAAGGTTTATTCCAACCCTTGACACAACCAATTTCTACCTTAATCTTCTTGGTCAAAGAAGCGTAGAACAAATATCCACCGAAGAGCTACAAACCTATGTGCCAAAGGATGCCCTAGAAAAAATAGAGCCACCACCACCCCCTCCCCAGCCAAAGAAGAAGAAATGGTATCAGAAGGTCTGGTCAGCAGTAAGTGGGATTGTCTCAACCGTTGTCCGTGGTCTTCCTGGGATTGGCCAAATCTATACCTTTGCCTGTGCGATTGCGGGCAGGGATTTTATAACAGGTCAAAAGCTATCTGGGGTAGACCAATGGCTTTCCTTGCTTGGTCCATTGGCAAGGGGTGCCTCAATGTTTAAGCAAACCTGATAAGCCTTGAGCAAAGGCTTTTTATGAAGCTTTTTTCAAAAGATTTTCCTTGTTTTTTCTTTTTATAGGGATATAAAATATTAAGGTAAGAGATAGAAAGGAGGCAAAATGAAATTCACTGTAGATGAAGAAAAATTATATGAAGTGGTTGAAAAAGCCGTAAACAAGGCTATGGAGGAGAATCTAAAGAGGTTGAAGTTAGAGCTAATTCCCTATGTAGATGATGATGAGATGGAAAAGATAAGAGAGATATTTAAAGAACCCAAGAAATATAAATATCAAGAATTTGTACAACTGGATTTGTAATGTATAGATATGAGTTTAGCCGAGAAAGCCTTAAGGTATTGGAAAGGTTAGATTCTAAAATCCAGGAATTGCTAAAGAAAAAGATAAAAAACATAGAAATGTGGTTAGCAGAGGTTCCGTAATTTTTTGTAAGCCTTTGAAAATAAAAGACTTACATTCATGAGACAGAAAATTTATAAC
>JBFMDZ010000195.1 GCA_040753555.1 bacterium | reverse complement strand
GAAGGGGAGAAATTTCTCCGTTTCACAGAAAAAGGGGAGAATGGGTGAAAAAATACAAAGCTATAAAGACTTAAAAGTTTATCAAAATGCGATGAATACAGCTATGGAAATTTTTAGATATTCCTTACTTGATCAAATCCGAAGGTCATCCCGTTCGGTATGTGCAAATATTGCAGAGGCATGGAGGAAAAGGCGATATAAATCCGCATTTATTGCCAAATTAAGTGATGCAGAAAGTGAAGCATGCGAAACTCAGGTATGGTTAGAATTTGCAAACCGATGTGGTTATATAGATTCTATTATGACAACAAAGATTAACTCAAATTATGACCAAATCATTGGACAGATTATACGAATGATTGAGAAAGTGGATAAATGGTTAATTAGACAAAGATGATATTCTCCCTTCTCTTTTTCTTAAGATTCTCCGTTTCACAAAGAGGGGGTGAATAATTACAAAAAATCCTAGTTTTTAAGCTCACCCAATATCCTCTTTATCTCAGCGTCATCGGGAGAAATTTTAAGGATTGCCTCAAGATGTTTAATACAGAGATCCCTTTTTCCATTATTTAAATACCTTAAAGAAAGCTCCTTATGAAGGCTAATAAGCTCATCCTTGTTTTTATAAATTTCTGTTAATCTGCTAAATATTTCTTCTGCATCAGAAATATCCCCTCTATCAAGCATAATTAGTCCAAGCTTCTTTGCATTTCCAAAAAGCATAGAATCCCAGGGAAAGCCATAAAGCCCGGCAAGGAATGTATTGCCTGCCTCCTTGTATCTTCCCTGATTTCCATATATTGCCCCAAGGTTGTTATATGTATTCCCAAGATATGGATTTATTTTAATGGCTTTTTCATATATGGGAAGGGCTTTATCTATATCCTGCTTCATTTCATAACCCATACCAAGGATTGAAAGGAGGATGCCATCGTTTTTGAAAATTCTGCAAGCATTTGACATCTCAAGGATTATTTTATCAGGCCAATCGGCACCGTAATTTTTTCCCATATCAACAAGATATGTCCCATAGGATTCCCTGTATTGATGGCAAAATGGGTTAAGCCTTATTGCCAGTTTATGGTCACTCTTTCTAAATGCTATATCTGCATAATAGAAGAAAAAAAGAGGGATAAAGAGAAAGAATGTGGGAATAAGAAAGAGAAGAATTTTATCCCTTTTTATTATCCTTATTTTTTGTTTTTTCTGTTTTGTAAGGAGAAATAAAGAACCCATCATCATCCAAAATAAAGATGAAATACAAGGAAGGCCAAAACTAAACTCATTCTGGACAAGATAGCCTAATACACCTAAAATAGCCCCAAGAATGATAACCCTTTCCTCATAAGCTGATTTAAAAAATAGCCTTATTCCTGCTAGAAAGAAGGCAAAAATAAGAAAGATATAAGAGGAAAGACCAAGAAGACCCCTTGTTACTGATGTATCAAAAATGTCGTTGTGCATCCTATCTTCATACTCAAATGGAAAATCATGGGTGTAGACCTTGTAAAGATAGTAAGGGTATGTAATACCTATTGCCTCAGGTCCTATTCCAAGAATTGGGTTATCCATAACCATTTTTATCCCCGTTTTCCACATCATAAGTCTGGCACCCGTTGAACCCGCCTTTTTCTTTTCTAAAAAAAGGCTTTTAATCTCATCCAATCTGGCAATAAATGATGTCTCCTTTTTAAGATTTACAACAATTCCACAGATAAGGAATATAGAAAAAAGGACAAATAACCTCTTTTTTGGGATTTTATCCCTTAAAATAAATAATGCACATCCTCCAATAAATATTTCAAAGAATAAGCCAACATAGCATGCCCTTGTATTTGCAAAGAGGAATCCAAGAAAAGTAATAAGAAACGAAATGCCATATAGAAAAGAAAACCTTTTTGAAAGGAGGAATAATGAAAAATTAAGGGGAAGAACCATAATTGTATATGCCCCAAAGAATACAGGGTTTCCAAATGTTGAAACAACCCTGTCTTTACTAAATCCTCCCCAGGAAAGATTAAGTGGGTCATAGTTATAATGCTGCATAATCCCATATAATGCTGCCAAAGTTCCTGCCAAAACAGCGGTATTCATTACAAGCTTAATATCATCTCTTTCCAGAAGATTGGAAACAGCAAAGAAGAGAAAGATATAGTTTATAATAGTAATAAAACCCTCTTGCCTCTCATAAGAACCAAAAAACGAAAGAATTGGACTACGCGAAAAGATAACAGAAAGAACAAGGATTATAAAATAAAAAGCAATGGGGAGAAAAAGGGGTGTTTTTACAAATCCAGCCTGCTGCTTTGATAATTTTACAACCCATATTCCCAAAATAAGAAAGGAAAAAAACCTTAAGAATGTAACTTTGGAAACCCCAAATGTTGAGGCAATGTTTGTATCCATATAAATGGGCATTCCCAAGAGAAGAAGAAAAAATAATACCCTAGTAATCCAGGTTAATACTTTCATCCTTTATGGTTTCAAATCCATTTATTTTTTTATTTCTATTATCTTTTCTATGTAAGGTTTATGCTAAAAAATCAGGGGAAGAGAGAAATTTAAGAGCATCAAGATTGTTAACTAGGTTATACATAGGGATGCCTTTTTTTATATCTTTGTAATCTAGACAGGAAAGGCTTCTTAATGGAGGATGGTTTTCGTATTTTGGGTTTTTTATCCAGCCATCAATTGTAAGAAAGTAACCACCCCCTCCTTTTTCCTTTATTGGTCCATAGATAGATGAAAATAAAGAAGAAACCCAATTTCCCATAACAAGCCTCTCTTTTTTTTTGTTTATTGTAATATGCCCATAATTTGGAGGAATAATCACCTTATCACCAGAAGATGCGCTAACAAAATAGGCATCAGAGAAATCATCCTTTTGCATAAGATATATTGCTTCTCCCTCTAATACCTCATAGATTTCAGGATAGGAAAGATTGCTATTGGGAAAATTTGGATGAAAATGACCGGCTGTTTTTACATATTCTAATCCCAACATATTTGGAGGGATAATGGTAATATCATACCTTAAATTATGACTGGCTATTTTTTCTTTATCATCTTCATTTTGAGAAAGGTCTCTATACATATAATAGAGAGGAAAATCTAATGCTTTTTTCTCATAATCTTTATCATAAAGAAGGCCTTTTATATCAAAAAGCATTCTTACATCAGGGGTTTTTCCTTCAATTAAACTTAGCATTTTAAGCAAAGAGAAGCATACTCTTTCTTGTTTCCTCCTCTTCCTTGTGAAAAAGCCTGTTTATCCTTCGTAAGAAATCATCTATGTGGAGGGGCTTTGTAATAAACTCCTCTGCCCCTTCTCTAAATGCCTTTGTTTTTTCCTCTGCACTTATTCTTGCTGTAACCATAGCAACAGGGATGTGCAGGGTTTTTCTACAGGCTTTAAGCCTTTTTAAAACATCCCAGCCATCCATTCCAGGCATCATAATATCAAGAAGGATAAGATCTGGCTTTTTCTGATAAGAAACATCAAGGGCAGACATTCCATCATATGCTGTTGTAACCTCATAGCCTTCCATTTCAAGAATGGCTTTAATTATCTCACTAATATCAGCATCATCCTCAACAATTAAAACCTTCTTCTGGCTCATATTAAAATTTTACATCTTGCAAACCAATTTTGTCAATTTCCTATTTTCGCTACTGCATTGTAACGCAAATTATTAAAAGAAAGAAATTCAATTAAAAATGTAACTATTCACCCTATAGGGAAATAAGGAATGTATATGTTTAGATAATGTTAAGGAAAATAATGAAGCCAAAGAATAAAAATCCCAATGTCCAAATCCCAATGACAAATGAAATCCCAATGT
>JBFMDZ010000194.1 GCA_040753555.1 bacterium | reverse complement strand
GGCAATAAGCTTAATCGGCAAAAATGCAACCATTACAGCATCTGGTCTGGATGAGACAAACACGGTAACCTTTAGTGGAATAAATACAAATTTTGCAACCATTACCGGATTTACCATAACTGGGGCAGGTGGAGAGTGGCCAAATGGTAATGGGATATATTGCAATAATGGCTCCCCAAGCATTACAAACAATACAATATTAAACAATAGAGGGTATGGTATTCTCTGCTATTCTTCCTCGCCCTCTATTATAAACAACACCATATCAGGGAATGGCTATGATGGCATCTACTGTGATAATTCTTCTCCACAAATCATCAATAATACAATATCGGGAAATAGCTCTGGCATCTCCTGCAAATCTTCCTCCTCGCCACTTATCACAAACAACACCATATCAAGGAATGACGGGTATGGCATCTCCTGCTACGGCTCCTCCCAAACTATCACTAATAACACCATATCAGAGAATAATGGCTCTGGCATCTACTGCGGCTACTCCTTTACACTTATCATCAATAATACAATAATGGGGAATAATGACTATGGTATCTGGTGCTGCTCCTCCTCCTCAAAAATCATAAACAATACAATCTCAGGGAATAATTGGTATGGCATTTATTGCAACAACGAGTCCTCACCACCTATCACTAACAACATAATTGAAGGGAATTGGTGCGGTATCTCCTGCGAGGATTCTTCTTCAAATATCATCAATAATACAATAGCAAAGAATAAGTCTCATGGAATTTATTGCTATTCTTCATCCCTAACTATTTATAACAATATCATTGTAGAAAACGGCACATCAAGCAATAATTGTTATGGCATCTATAATGACAATGGCAATCCCACAATTAACTACAATTGTGTCTATAGAAATGGCTTATCTACAACAAATAACTATTTTAAATGCTACGGCTATTATGATATATCCTTAAACCCTCAATTTCTATCAACTATGAACTATGAACTATCAACTAATTCTCCCTGTATAAATAAAGGCACAAACCTTGCCCCCCAATTGCCGAAGACTGACAAAGATGGAAACCCAAGGATAATAAATGGTGGGGTTGATATGGGTGCATACGAGTATGGAGGAAATTCTGTGATTGCCTTTGTTAGTGGTATTGTTATTGATATAAATAACAATCCATTACCTAATGTTTTGGTAGAATTTCTGGAGTTTTCAATGGTGGATAAAGTAAAAACAGATAATAATGGAAGCTTTACAATAGGATACCTTTCTTTTGGAAGCTATACAGCAAAAGCATCCTGCAATGGCTATTATCATTCATATAGAAGTATATCCGTATCTGGCTCTTACCAAACCACTATAACTATTACAATTAAAATCCAGGCAACAAATACAACTACCTTTTATGTTAGTCCTAATACATCGGGCATTGAGAATGGCTCATTGGAGCATCCCTATTCTATAATCCAGAGGGGTATAGATAGCTTTCCTTCAAATGGCACAGTTTCTGTTTTATCGGGAACATATCAGGAAGCAATTTATATAAACAAGGCAATAGCTTTGATTGGCAAAAATGCAACAATAACAGGACAAATAACATTTGAGGGAGGAAATACAAATTTTGCTAAAATTACAGGCTTTACAATAATGGGTGGAGGAAATGGAATACTTTGCAGAAATGGCTCTCCAACTATTACCAATAATATTATATCAAAAAATGGATATGGCATTAGTTGCTACTCCTCTTCCCCTTCCATTATAAACAACACAATATCAGGAAATGGTTATGATGGCATCTATTGCGAATACTCCTCCCCATTTATCATAAACAACATAATAAGTGGGAATAATCAAAATGGCGTTTCTTGTAAGGAATCTTCTCCTGCTATTTTAAATAACACAATAAATATAAATAAAGGCAATGGCATCTATTGTGAGAAAAAACCTTTTCCGACCATTTATAATAACATCATTGCAAGCAATAGCAATTATGGCATCTATAATTATTATGACCCTCATATATTGAGTTACCCTTGGCATAACTATAACTGTGTCTTTGGAAATGGTTTAAATGGAAATGGATTATTTTGAAAGGGGGCTCGGGGGAAAACATAAATAAAATGCAAAACTTAAAACGCAAAACGCAAAACTGTGGTAAGGATTTAAAAAAAATGGCAAAAAATTTGTTTGACACCCCTCTGAACACCCCGTCCCTTTGGGACACCCCTCTGAAAGAGGGGAATGAAGGGAGTTCCCCTTCCTTGAAGGGATGGCAGGCGAAGCCTGACCGGCGTAGTTTAAAGGCAATGTAAGATGAAGAAGCTATTGGCTTTAGAGGCACAGGATGGAAGTAAAAAAATTTTGTTTGACAAAGAGGAGGAAGGTTGTTAAAATTAAAGTTATGAATAGAATATTAGGAGGTGATTGATATGTCTATTAAAATTGAACAAAGGGTTGACGGCGTTGATAGGAGGATAGAAGCCTTATTAAGAAGCCAGGAGGAATTTAGGGAAGAATTCAGTAAGCTTCTAAAGGCTATGGCTGTAAAGGCTGATGAGCGACAAAAAGAGGCTGACAAGCGACAAAAAAAGATTGACGAGCAGCTTAAAAAGACAGACCAAGAATTAAGGGCTATGTTCAAGAAAACCGATAAAGAGATAGACAAGGTATCTAAAGAGGTAGGTAAGGTATCAGATGGTCTAGGAAGGTTTGCAGAAGGGTTAGTAGCCCCTTCTGTTTCTAAGCTATTCTTTCCCTTAGGGATAAAGATAACCCAAATTTTTCCAAGGGTTCAAGCAATAGAAAATAAAGAAGTTAAGGCTGAAATGGATCTATTATGTTCAGGCTCAAGAAATGGAAAAAGGGTTTGCTTTGTTGGTGAGGTTAAAACAAGGCTTTCTTCTGACTATGTAAAAGACTTCATAGATAGACTGACAAAATTCAAAGAATTCTTCCCAGATTATAAAGAGGCAGAAGTCATAGGATTTGTTGCTGGAATGACAGTAGAGGATAATGCAAAGAAATATGCAGAAAGAAAAGGCCTTTATGTCCTTGCACCAGAAGAAGATATGGTCAAAATCCTAAACAAACAGGGATTTAAACCAAAGAATTGGTAAGGAAATAAAGAGATTGAGATTGTTGTGCTTGTGAATAGGTGGAAATCTTGCTTTCCAAAACAGGGTGAGCATAACCCGAAGGGTTAGTCAAGCACAGAATGTGCCCCCCTTATTGGCATATTCACAAGGTTATAAAAAAACCTTAAAGGAGGATGATGTAAGATGTTTAAACAAACATTAAGAAGTAAAGGAATAGCTTGCGTGATTGCATTAGGCTTGCTTACTGGGATGGGATGGGCAGAAAAGAAGCCATTTAAGAATGAGGAGGGTTCTAAAGGAACCCAGGTTGAGGAGGACATACCGAAAGAAAAGATACCGATAGATTTTAATGATAAAGAAATGTGGGCAAGGTCATGTAATACTAACATAGGAGAATTAAAATATGAGGTAACTATTCAGTATATCGTATTTTATATGTTTGGCTGTTTTAAAATTCATCCATTCTATAATAAATCCCAAATCCCAAGTTCAAATGTCAAAAAAATGTCCAATTTCCAATGTCCAATATCATTTCAAATTATTGGGATTTGGACATTGGGATTTCATTTGTCATTGGGATTTGGACATTGGGATTTTTATTCTTTGGCTTCATTATTTTCCTTAACATTATCTAAACATATACATTCCTTATTTCCCTATAGGGTGAATAGTTACACCTTTTTTTAGAAAGCCCCCTTTCTGCAAGGTAGTTAAAGATAGCATTTGCCCTTTCTGATGAAAGCTCCCAATTTGATGGATAGCCCTTTGGTTTTATATTATCTGTATGTGCCTCAATAATTAC
>JBFMDZ010000193.1 GCA_040753555.1 bacterium | reverse complement strand
TTTCAAAAGAAAAAGGGCTTTCTTTAATTACATTATACCTTCATCGCCTACATCCCATATAACCCCTCCTAAAAAACCTTAAAAATCAAAAAATCTTAAAACAAGGAGGTAAAAAATGAATAGAGAAAAAATGAGGTATCTTAAGCCAGCGGTAGGGTCATTGGAAGATTTCCATGCCTGGTTTGCCGCAATATTTGCTGCCGTGGCAGCAGTAGCTGCTGCAGCAGTTGCAGCTGTATCTGCTACAGCGGCTAAACAGATGAATCAGCTGGCAGCTCAGAGAAGGGCACAAAATGCAAGGGCTAGAAGGGCTTATGGAATAGGAATATTATGAAATAAGCCGGGAAAGAGTGAGAAAGGTAGGGGTTGTAAGTAAAATAATTTCTTTATCCTTTCAATCCCTACCTTAAAAAACTAGGAGGTAAGATAAAATGCCAAGCGAGTATCAAAAGTTAATGGAGGATGTAAATCCTTTAAAAAAAGAGCCTGTGCCGGTAAAAGGATATAGGCTTACTTGGAAAAGTATGGAAGGAAAGAAGTATCTTAAGGCTTATGAGGAAAAAATTAAAGATTTTACAGAAAGAAAGATGTTGCCTTCAAAATATTTCTCTGCACCTTTAGGGGTTCAACTGGAATTGACCAATGCCTGTAACCTAAAATGCATTCAGTGTTACAATAATTCGGCAAAAAAACTTCCTGATGAGTTGACTATATCAGAATGGGTAGATATAATAAAGAAATTAGGGAAAATGAGAATATTTGAATGTGTTATTTCAGGGGGAGAACCTTTGCTTTTAGGAGAAGGCTTATTTACGATTATGGAGGCACTTTCAGAATACGATATTCTCATATTATTTATCACCAATGGATGGCTTTTGGACAGGGATATATTTAAGAGGCTGAAAAATTATAGCTATCAACAAATACAAATTAGTATAGATGGCTCTACTCCCGAGATCCATGATGAAATAAGGGGTATAAAAGGAAGTTGGGAAAGGGCGGTTTATGCCGCTAAAATGGTAGCAGATAGTGGAATTCCTTTGGTGATCGCCCATACCTTAATGAATAAGAATTTTTATGAGCTTCCTCAAATGATAGATCTGGCGGCTGAAATTGGGGCAATAGAGTTTATTACAGAGGAGGCTGTTTTTACAGGAAGGGCTGCATTGATTTATAAGGATCTCAAGCTAAAGGAAGAACAGAGGAAAGAATTTTATGAGATAATAGAATCTAAATCTAGGGAATATATAAACTGCATGGCCGTAAGACTTTCTATAGATCCAGCTCTATCTCTTCGGATAATGCGATTAGAGCCAAATAAAGGCTATATCATAAGGCCATCGGGAAATGTTAGATTGGATTGCACCGCTCCCTTTAAACTAGGTAATATACGGAAAAACTCATTGGAAGAGATTTGGAAGGTTGGAAGAAGAGCCTGGCAAGATGAAAGGGTAGATAGATTTATTGAACATGTCCAAACTAACGATGATTTAATAAGATTTGAAGATACGATTCCATTTGTTACGGAAGATATCTCAATAGAGGAGGAATTATGATGAATATAGAGGAGTTAATATTAAGAGAGAAGCCTAAAAGAAAAGAGAGGTTGCTCTATCGCAAAGAACCCGAGGGAATGGGGGTAGTTCTTAATAAAGAATTAGGCACAATTGATTATTTAAACCCGACAGCTGCCACCATCTTTGAACTATGCAATGGGGATAAAGAAATTAAAGAAATTGTGGAAGCTTTATTTGATAAATTTGAGATAGTAAATGAGAAATCAGAAATCATAAAAGATGCGATTAAATGCATTAGGGATCTTGAAGGGAGAAGATTGGTGAAACATTGCTAGGCAATATTAAAAAGGCTATTATTTTATGGCTGATTGGTAGTTTAACAATTATAACAGCTGTTCAACTTTACTATAAAATTTCGTATTTCCTTATAGGTTTTCTCTATTTAAATCTCTTTTTTGAAATAATAGTAGGGTATTTTTATGGCCTTCAAGAGCTAAAAGTTAATTCAAGCGATAAGGACCAGAGATTAAAAGGGATGAGTAATGAAAATTTTTCTCATTTAATAAAAGTTAATGGGTCAAATCCCTTATTCCTCTTATTTAAACTTTTTGTATTTTTTTGTTTACCCACATTATTAACTGAAGTCTCTATTTTCCTAATTTTATCCATTTTTCTAAAGCTATTAGAACTTTCAAAGGGATTTAATCTATTATGGAGTGTCTTCTTGTACTTACTTTTATTTCATTTTTTCTCTTGGATGCATGAATTTGCCCATATAATTGTTGGCAATTTCTTTCAAGCAATAAAATATGTAGTTAAAATACCCATTATTAAGTATAAGCTATTTGAGATATGTTTAGGAGGAGGGATGGTTACAAAATCTGAATTTCGTTCTGACAGTTTTGGGAAAAGGCTATGTTGTTCAGGAGCAGGCCCTTTAACAGATTTTATACTGGGGTTGTTCTTTTTAATTTTTTATTCCTACACCAACCTTCCTTTATTTTACATAGGCTTTATTATAAACATCTCATTACTTTATCTTAATCTTCTTCCATTAACGATAGGAGGAATGCCATTCGATGGAAAAAATATTACCCAAGAATTGGCCTTCTTTACTATAAATAGGTATGGAGTAAAAAAAGATGTCTATATTAAAAATAGAAAGATTAACCAAGGAATATAAAGGATTTTGGGGAAAAAGAATTTTAGCAGTAAATAATGTTGATCTAGAGGTAGAACAAGGAGAGGTATTAGGACTTTTAGGTCCTAATGGAGCAGGAAAAACAACGATTATAAAGATGATCTGTGGTTTAGTAAATCCTACAAGGGGAAATATTTCAATTGGGGGTTACAATATAATTAAAGAAAGGAGAAATGCCATAAAGGCAATCGGAGCGGTTTTGGAAGGAAGCAGAAATGTTTATTTAAGACTAACCCCTTATGAAAATTTAAGGTATTTTGGCAATATTCGTGGAAAGACAACCAAAGAGATAAAGAAAAGGATTGATGAATTATTGCATTTTTTTAATCTTTATGAAAGAAGGAATGAATTAACCCAGAAGCTTTCAAGGGGTATGCAACAAAAGCTATCTATTGGCGTTGCTTTAATTACTGATCCCTCCTTACTTCTATTGGATGAACCTACATTGGGATTAGATCCCCATTCTTCAAAGGAATTGCAGGAGATGATTATAAAAATTGCAAAAGGGGAAAGAAAAACAATACTTATTGCTACACATCAGATGGAGGTTGCTCAAACAATCTGTAATAGAATAGCGATAATAAATAAAGGGAGAATAATTGTTTGTGATGAGATAGAAAGGCTTTTAACCCTATTTTATGTTTCTCATTATGAGTTTAAAATACCGGGAATCTTAGATATAGAATGTAAGGAGAAATTAAATAAGATTCCATATCTTGAAATCAAAGAAAATGGAAGTGAAACTTGCTTAAGCGTTAATATAAAAGATTCTAAAGATTTTTATGAAATTATTGAGCTCTTAAAATCATACAATGTATGTATCGCTGAAATTAATAAAAAAGAGGTGGATTTAGAAAAGATTTACTTCCAGCTAGTAGATAGATGAGGGATTTTTTATTGATTATTAAGGCAGAATTGAATATGGAGTTTATATTTCTAAAAAGGTATCCTTTAGAGACAATTACAAGTTTTTGTATAGTCTTTTTGCTTTTTATGGGTATGTTTTTTGGTGCAAAGATGATGGTAGGTAAGGATCTAGTGCCCTGTCCGATAAAAGAGGTATAATAACTTGACATTACAATAAAATCTTGCTATAATAATATTATGGCAAGAAAATCTGTAAGAATTGAATTAAATCAGGAAGAAAGGAAAGAGATAGA
>JBFMDZ010000192.1 GCA_040753555.1 bacterium | reverse complement strand
TTGATGGTATTTAACAAAAAAATCTACAAAGGAAAAAAGAGGCTATGTTTTTGTGATGTGTTTTTGATATAATATATCCTGTTTAGAGGTAATTCTGGACAAAGGTAGCGAAATATAGGAAATTAAAGGCTAAAGACTAATGACTAAAGGCTAAACATATACTAATTCTTCCATATCTTTATACCTAGGGGGTGGATACCATGCTCCCGATGAGTACAATTATTTTCCATTAGTGAGAAAGAAAAGACGCTTGGCATATCCTTTGATATGCACAATAGAGGCAATTGTTATAGGCTGGTGTGGGATTAAAAAGCTTTCTTCTTATGCCATCGGCTGATTGTTTTATCTTTTCTTCTGTTTTATCAAGGTCTATATCCTTTAATTCATAAAATCCTTGTAATCCCGAAGAAAGGAATATCAAAGAAACCTTTGGAATCTTATTAAAAAGCCTATTCCAGGCAAAGGCATAAATGGCAAGCTGAAGGTTTTCCTTTACCCTTTTGTCTGCCTTTTCTTGTGAGGTTATATCGCCTGATTTAAAATCAGAGATAAGAACATTATTTCCATCTATATCTACTCTATCAAACCTTCCAATAAGCCTTATATCATCCTCCAGCATAACCTTAAAATCCATCTCAACATAGGTTGGAATTATACCCTTCTTTTCCTCCTCCTCATAAAACCTTGAAAGAACATTTTTCCCCTCATCTATCATCTTCTCTTCATGCTCTCTGCTTATAAATCCCTCACAAATCCAGGTTTTTTCAAATATATTTTGTATGTCAGATAGACTTACAGGCTTTTTCTCCCTCTTTCTTTTGTAATAGAATGATATTGCCTGATGCAGGGAATTTCCATAGATTACAGAAGGGTGTTTTTGGATGAACCCCTTTAGGATATGGACATACCTGTATTTCAAGGGGCAGGTGATATAGTCATCGATCTGGTAGTGGCTTAGGGTAATCAACCCCTCCTTTTCTTTATCCCCTATTTCAACCTCAACATCCCTTACCATTTCAATCTTATCCATAATCGGCGATGATTGGGGCTTCTCCTTTGGAATATCCAATGCTTCTGAAACAAATTGGGATGTCTTCCAGGGCCTCTTTGTTCCATAATCCCTTGCCGATGAAAGATAAAGCTCATCCTTTGCCCTTGTCATTGCTACATAGAATAGCCTCCGTTCCTCTTGAAGATGGAAGTCTCCCGATGGTAATATGTCCTTGATAAGGGCTTCTGGAATTTCAAGCAGATCAGGCCGATCACTTGAGGGAAAGTGTCTTTGCACAAGATGTGGGATAAAAACATATTTAAATTCAAGCCCCTTTGCCTTATGCACCGTAAGAATCTTTACCAACTCCTCCTCAGGCTCTGGCTCAACCGCACCTGGATCATCTCCCGATTCAATGAGAAGGTCAAGGTAGGAAACAAGCTCGGGAATTCTATTATACCTTAATAATGGCTGGATATTCTTTATTATCTCAAAAAACCTGCCAATATTTAAAAGCTTTCTTTCATTCTCTTTTGAAAGATTCCCTGTAAGTTCTAGAATATAAGAAAGAGAAAGAAATTGGTAAAGAATCTCGCCAGGTGAGAGCCTTGCCGAAAGGGAAATGAATCTTGTTATCTCATCCTTTATCCTTTCTATAATTTGTTTGGTTTCTTCCAATATCTCAATATCAGGATTATTAAAAACAAACCACAAAGATCTTTTTTTATTTGAGGATTCTGCCATAAGCCTTGCCAGGTCATATTGGTTTATCTGATAAATATCAGATTGAGAGAGGTAATAGAGGCTTAAGGTATCGTCAGGGTTATTGATAACCCTTAAAAATGCAATCAAGGTCTTTACCTCTGGCTGGAAATAAAGGCCTGTATCGCCACTAAAGTATGATGGAATGCCAAGTAGGTTTAATGTTCTTTTATAAATTTCTGCATCAGAGTTTGCCCTGACAAGGATAGCAAAAGAGGATGGGTTTTCTCCTTGCCCTATCTTTTCCTTTATAATTTTTCCTATAGCGTCTGCCTCTCCTGTTCCATCTTCGTAATGGATAAATATAGGCAGCTTTCCATCCTGTGTTCTTCCTATAAGGTGCTTATCTATCCCCTCCTTATACTCAAGCCTATCAGGATTATTATATTGTATAAGTTTGTATGAGGTGTCAAGGATTGGCTGGCTTGAGCGATAATTCTTCTTTAAGACAATAATTTTGTTATTGGGAAAGAAGCTCTGAAAATTTAATATATTTGATATTGCAGCGCCCCTAAACTTATAGATAGATTGATCATCGTCACTTACTACTGTAATATTTTCCGAGGCAAGCATCTTAAGCATTTGAAATTGTGAGAAATTTGTATCCTGAAATTCATCAACCAGGATGTGTCTATACCTTTCTTTGTATGATTTTAAGATATGTGGATTTTCCCGAAAAAGCTTTAATACCAGGACAATCTGGTCTCCAAAGTCAATAAAGCCATTCTTTCTCATCATCTCCTCGTATTTTTTATAAGAATAGCAAAGCTCAATCTGCCTCTCTTTGTAATCTTTATCCTCTTCTGTTTCGCTTGGCAAGGCTTCTACATATTCAATATATTCGCTTGGCTTTATATCCTCATCCTTACACCTTGCAATAAGCTTGGTAAGGGCTTGTAAGTATCTTGTTGGGTTTGTTAAAGGTCTATATCTTTTTAAGGGAAACCCAAATAAATTCTCCCTCAAGAATATTACCTGCTCTGCATTTGTTAAAACCTTAAAATCTGGTGGCAAGCCCATCTCCAATGCATTATCCCTTAAGATTCTATCACCGAATGAATGAAAGGTTGATATGGTATAATTTGTATAGCCATAAGGAATGAGGACATCTACCCTATTTTCCATCTCATAGGCTGCCTTATCAGAAAATGTTGTTGCAAGGATTTCAGAAGATGGAATTTTTTCTTCTGTAATAAGCCATGCAATCCTTTTTGTAATTACAGATGTCTTTCCTGTTCCAGCTCCGGCAATAATAAGAAGTGGTGAGCCTTTATGAGATACAGCCTCCCTTTGCTCCTCATTTAATTCATCTAGGAGATTTGTCATAACACATACCCTGACTCAATGAATTTTTGGCTCTTCACATAATATGGTGCAAAAAATAATTATTGGAAATTAAATTATATTACAAAGCTTTTGGGATTTCAAGATTTTATGTAAGGGATATTGAAACAATGAAGGAGGAGGATGTAGAAAAGGTTATTATCTAACATAAAAACTTGGGGAAGTTCTATAAGAAAAAAACAAATTTTGACAAAAAGGTTTTTAAAAGATTATAATTAGAGAATGGAAGAATTTGATGTATTGGAAGAAAAGATAAATAAGCTAATAGAAGAATTTAAAAAGCTTAAAAGCCAGGAAGGGGATACAAGTGGATTAAAGGAAGAGAATGAGAAATTAAAAGAAGAAAGAAGGCTTATAAAAGGAAAGATTGAAAGGATAGTCTCAAAGCTTGATGAGATATGAATAAGGTTAGTGTAGAGATTATGGGTAAATCTTATACCCTTGTCTCTGATGAGGAAGAAAAGGTAACAAAAATAGTTGCAGGCTATGTTGATAAAAAGATAAAAGAAATTTACAAAAATCTTCCTTCTCTTCCTCTGGATAAGCTTGCTATCCTTGCGGGGCTTGAGATTGCAGATGAGCTATTTAAAACAAAAAGAAATGTTCATGAGAGGATAAAAAAATTATCCTCCCTTATTGATTCATCGCTAAAATGAAAAAAATAGTATCTAGTGTCGTGTTGACTAAATTTCGCACGAATTTTACTAAAGTTTTAGTTCACAAAAGCCGATAATATAAATAGGGATATTTTCCCAGGAGGTATTGGCAATGCGTGGACCAAAATCAAAAACA
>JBFMDZ010000191.1 GCA_040753555.1 bacterium | reverse complement strand
CAGATTGGTTTGCTCCAAGGTTTCCTATGGTTATTGCATTTGGGCTAAAGTTTGTAATAAAGCTTGGCATACCTTGCTTTGTAATTACAACATTAGGGATACTAAAAGCAGGGCTTGTATTGCTTATTCTTAGGTTTAATGTATTGCTATTAGAATCGGGAAAGACATTATATGCCTGGATAGCATTGTTTATTAGTGCCAGGAAGATAAAGATTAGATCTATTTTCTTCATTCCTCAGATGAAATTCCACATACCTCCTGTAATGTGGCTATTGCCTTTAACATCCCTATGCTACATTCTACAGTTACTTCCTTTCCTTTAGTTTCTATAATATTTACCCCTCTTTCCTCAAGTCTTTCAATTAACCTTTCACTTACAGGAAATATTTTTACTTTCACTATATCACAATCATCCAGCTTAAGCATCCATAAAACATCCTCATTGAATTTGTATTTATTCGCCTCTATATCCCCTTCGTAAGCCATAGGTTCTTCAATAGATTTGATACCCCTTGTTTTTCTTTTTCTCTCCTGTTTTTCTATTGCTTCTATCCAGTCAGAAGGAGCAATCTTGTTTAATCCCTCTATTGTGGTTTTAATCTTTATTCTATTGTCTGTTGTGTTGATAATTTCTATACCCACCTGGGTTAGTTCCTGAATATGCTCATTTGGATTATCCCTACATACCAAACTTACCTCTACTATTTCATCTTCTTTTAACCTGCTTATGATAAGGTATTCTTCTTTGCTAAATTTATCTTGGGGCAATTGTATCCTTGATTCAGTCTTTGCTGGATTGCTTTTTCTGTATTCTTCCAGCCTTTCCTCTAGGCTTTTCTTTGGTTCTGGCTTTATTTTTTCTTGAGGAAGAGATTGAATTGTTATCTTTGATTCCTCCTCTCTTTGTTTCCTTAAATATGCTTCAAAATCCCTATCCCTTTCCTCTATCTTCCTCCATTCCTCTTCACTTGTTCCTTCTCCCTTTTTCCTCTCTGTTTTCCATAATTTATACATCCTTTCTTTTAAATTCCATTTATAGGTTTCTATCTGAGTGCCTGCAGGAACAGGACCTCCTTCAAGAGCGGAAATATTCTGAGAAACTATAATCTCGTCAATTTTGTCTCCATCAAGGTCTTTGATGTCATCGGGAGGGTAGAAACCACTTGAAGCTACAAGGTAAGGTGTAATTAAGCTTCCTGAGACTCCATTCCAACTGTATATATGTATCGCCATAGCAATTCTCATCCCAACATTACAGGTAACAATTATCTCTTTTTGGCTATCATTATTAATATCCCTAATGTCTTCTACTCTACACCGAGTGCCGCCAATTTCAGTTTCCCATTGTTTTATATACCTTCCTTTTACTTTCTTTAATATCACCAATTTGTTGCTTTCCCCAACAGAGTATATGCAAACAATCTCTTTTTCTTCAGAAAGAGCAACAGAATCTTTTCCTTTCTTTTTTAGAGGATCCAAATTTATTTCCTGAAAACTTTTTTTTGTGATGAGCTTTAGACGTTTCTCTACTTTCTCTTTTAGTTTATCTTCTGCAACCCCTTGTCTTTTAAAAGATTCTTCTAACAACTTTCTTTTTTTCTCTATTAATTCTGTAGGGAAATAGGCTTCGACTGTATCAAGAATTTTTTGTTTGCGGAGTTCTTGAGCAGATATTACAGTAGTAGTTCCTTTTTCCCCTTCACTTTGACTACCTATATTTTCCCCTTCTGCCAAAATATATTGGCTTATAATTGACATACATATAATTATGATTCTTTTTTTCATTTTGTTTTTCCTCCTTTAAAAATTTTTTTAACCATAGTTATCACTCCTGAGGCATATACCCCCTTTCATAAGCTCGGACAGCATTAATATAATTCTGATTAGGCCATGTTCCATCAGGGTTTTGTTGAACATTCGGACCTGCATTATATCTTGCTAAAGCCCCATTCCAATCTTCCATCCAATTTCCTGTATCTCTCCACTGACTTCTTAAATATCCTGAGCCAAAACCAATAATTGTTTGAGGATTAAATAAACCATAGGGTTCTCCTTCATATTCACTATCTACTGCCGTTGGATACATTACCTGTAAAAGTCCATAACTTGCTGCAATTACTAACTGGGCAGTAAAATTATTAGGAGGTCTCTTCCACTTTTGCCTAGGGTTATTATCAACTAATTCCCAAGCAGATAGTCCAAATCCGTCGTTTGGATTTGTATTCTCCACATTGACATCTGGAGAAGAATTTACCCTTGTAATTTCAAGGTAATTTGAAGGTAATCTATCACCACTTGGAAATGTTGTCCCATCCACCCGTTTTCCTCCAACCCTATAGTGAAAATACGGGTTTTCAAAGAGATCGTTATTGCCTGGCCCTGAAATATATAAATAATCATAATCCGGCTCATACCTATAAGCATTCGGATTGAAGTTAGCGCCGCTTTCCTGATGTATCTGAGCCTTTAACAACTGGGGTGGGATACCATTGGCATTCGCGGCATTGATTATTAAAACATCATATTGATTATTTGTATTCCCTAATCTGGCTGGTCTTATTACTGTTATAGTTGTTAAGCCATTTCTATTTCCATAACTTGCCCTTACCTGACAACTTCCTGTTCCAATAGCTCTAAATAGCCCATTGCCTTCTATTCTTCCAATTACTCTATCTGGAAAATCATCCCCTACCTGCCATGTGGCATTAACAGCACCTGCTACTGTTCCAGAGGCTATAATAAGCAGATTTGTGTTATTGGGATGAGGTAAGGCAGAAAGCTGTTGAGTAAGACCTAAGAGAACCTTAATCCCCTCGATTTCCAGGCTATAATTCCCCGACCCACTAGAGCTGTAATTAAATACCTTTATCCAGAGGTAGCCACTTCTGGTTAATGTGCATTCATCTGGCCTTCCTCTTCCATAGGTTGACTGGGCAATAAGAGGACCGGCAGAGGATTGGTCTCCAGAGTAAACAAAGAGGTCATAATCAATGTGAGAATCCATTGTTAACCTTATCCTTACTTGGGTTTCTTGGGGTAAATAGAGCCAATACCACAAAGATTGCCGATTAGAAATGCTTCCTTGAGTTTGGCTACCTATTGAAATATCTATTGGTCCTTGGGTTTGGCCTTGGGCAATGTTTGAAAGGGCTGATGTGTTTCCTCTCTCATCGTAGGTTTTTATTGCAAAGTAATAGAGGGTATTCAGATTAAGGTTTAAAACAACAAAGCTTTGTTGGGTTCCTGCGATGGCTGGAAAAGGTTTATTTTGAACAGAGGTGGCATTTTGCCAGTTTGCCTCGCTAATTTGGCTGGTAGAATATCTAATATCATACCCTGTTGCCTGGCCTGTATTTCCATCATCACCCGGGGAGGTCCAGGTAAGCTTAAGAGAGCTTTGGGTTATCTCAGAACAAGAGAGATTGGTTATCTGAGCCGGTGGTGTAGTATCCTGGGGAGGAGGGCTTCCACTTACTGCCTGGTATTTATCTACCTTAAATCCATAGGCAATGACACTATAGTCAGTGGTTAGCTTTACCTTTATTGTATCGCCAGAGACTATAGGAGACCAGACATCCAATAAATTATAACTATTGTAAGTGGCAATTATTTGATTGTTCTTATCCATAATATAAAGATAATCATAGCGAGGCTCTAAATCAATCTTTTCAAAATGAACCTTCATCTTTGATGCCCCAGGATGGTTGATTACCCAGGTATTGGTGTAATTATTAGAATAGGGATGAAAAGACTCACAGATATAGTTTACGGTTGTCCATTGCTCACCACTATCAGGAATAACCTTTATCTTCCAGAGGTTTAGACTGCCAATGTCTGCTCCTGCTCTGTCTTCTACCTTTAATTGCCAGTTGCCCCTTGCTTCATCGCCAAGAAATGT
>JBFMDZ010000190.1 GCA_040753555.1 bacterium | reverse complement strand
TTCCACCTTACCAGGAAACCTTGCAAATTGAGCCAAACTCAACCCAAACATTTACCTTTACCTTCCAAGGAACACAATCATTCTATATTGAAGGCTATCTCCAAGACATTGGGATAAGGGAGTATGTGATTGTTAAAACCTCATATTTTGATAATATCCAAGAAGAAGAAGGCTTAACCACAGTTCTTCTTTCCTCCTTTCCAAACCCAGCAAAACAGGGTTGTTATATCCCATTCAAGCTAGCAAAGGATTCAAATGTTTCCCTTGAAATCTACAATATCTTAGGACAGAGGGTAAGAACAATAGAAATAGGGCAAAAAAGCAAAGGTTCATATACAAACAAAGATAGGGCAATATTCTTTGACCTAAAGAATGATAGTGGACAAAATTTATCAAAGGGATTATACTTTTATAAAATAAAGGCAGATGGTTTTTCTGCCATTAAATCAATGGTTGTAAAATGAGAATGTTTGAAAATAGTAGTAGAGGGTTATTTTAAAAGACCTTGACAAAATATAAAAACAAAGAATATCCTAATAAATTATGATTAAAAATTATCAAAAGAGGTGATGTAAGATGTTTAAAGAAAGATTAAGTAAAGGGATAGTTTGCTTAATTATTTTAGGGTTGATTGCAAACAAGGGATTTGCTGATGTCAAGGGAACAAAGACAATTACAGAGACAAAGGAGGCTTCAAAGATGGCAGAGGAATATCAACCAAAGGTGATAATTGACCTTAAATGGCATAAAGTAAAAGAGGAACTTGTGCCTCATGAGTCAGCTCTTTCACCTTCTGGAGGAATAATCTCTTGTGGAAGGGGACTTTATGGAAGGTTTGGAAAGGGAACGGTATCGTTTGGGTTTTATGATTATAGTATTGTGCCTTCTCTTACAATGCCTCGTTCTATAACCCTTGACCAAGAAGGGAATTTATACATATTAGACCCTGCTAATTTTAAGGTTTTAAAGTTTGATAAGAATGGAGGTTATTTAGACACAATAAAATTAGAAAGGGTTAAACCTAAAAAAGGAAAACTTGGCGAATTTGAAATAACAGAAGGATGGTGGATAGGTGAAAACGAAAAAATTTATATTGGTCAGGATGGATATATTTATCTTACTGGCGTAAGAAACGCTTGGGGAAATTTGAATACATTTAAATTTACAAAAACAGGAAGATTTATAGGAACAGAAACTTCATTTTTTGAAAAGAAAAAGTATGGTTTTACTTCTAAGGTTCAAGATTCAAAGAAAGGCATAGTTCAGGTAATAGACCAAAAGAAAAACATTAAATTATTAGAAATACCAGTAAATCTAAGTCCAAAACTGGCTAGTCAAAACTATGAGTTGGAAGATATAGAAGTAATAGAAGAGGATAAAGGAAAGAATTTATATGTAAAAATAAGCGTGAGCAAGCTAGAAGAGGAAGAAAAAATTAAACTTTATAAAAAAGAGCAGGTTTATAAATATACTCCCCAAGGAAAGCTCCTTTTTATATTCCCCGAAAAAGAAAATCATCCTCGTCAACAGGAGATAACTCCAACAACGGTAGTAACTGACCAAGGGACAATTTACGATATGGTTGTAATTTGGGAAGAAGAGCAAGAAATAAAATCTTTTACTTACAAATTATCTTTTTTTGATAAAATTGTAAGAGATTTAGAAGATTACGATAGAGCAGTAATTTGGGAAGAAGGGCAAAAAGAAAAATTTTCCAGCTACAAATTATCCCCTTCTGATAAAATGATAGGAAATTTAGAAGATATAATAGAAGAATTTCTGAAAGAAAGAGAAAAAAGTGGTAAAAAAGATAAAAAGATATTACTTAAATTTGGCGAAGGTGGATTTAAATTGCCCAAAGAACTAAAGGTAATAAAATGGGAAAAGGTAAAATAAGCCTTCAAAGGCTAGGCTTTGGAATATGTCTGTTTATAATAATCCTTTTTTCTCTTCAGATTAAAGGAGCAATAAACTGGGGTGTTGTAGTAGTCTGGAATGCTCTTGGATATTTAGGAAGACCTTATGTAGATGGAGCCCCTCCAAATAAAGAAGCAGAGTATGATGCGGGTAATAGTACTTGGGGAGGTATATTTAGCCCAGAAGGTGAATGGGCAGGAGGATTTGATTGTTCGGGCTTGGTTTCATGGTGTGTAGGATTACGAAGACATTATTTTACTTGGGACTTGTCCAAATTAACAGATGCAGTAGGATGGGAAAGCTTAGGGCCTGGAGATATATTATTGAAGCCATCAGGAAAGAACAGACATAGTCTAATATTTGAAGAATGGGTCTCTCAAGAAGGAACAGATATAAAAAAATGGCAACTGAGAGTCATTCACGCAAGTTTTTCCCACAAGAAAGTGAGAGAGGACACTTTTTATGTGAGAGGTTGTATAAACGAAGGCTGGCTTCCCCGTCGTTTCAAATCCGACTCCACCCCACCTAACATCATATTCAGGGGTGCAGAAAACGAGAAGCATTATAATCGTAATGTAACCCTGACCGTAAATGGAAATGATGATACTGAAGGCCCAACCTATGCCTATGGGCTATATGAAGGCAAGTTTAAAACCAAGACCTTTAAAGAAGAAGGAAAATATGAAATCCTTGCAAAAGCCATTGACTGGGCAAATAACATAAAGGACGACAAGATTGTCTTTTATATTGACACCACCCCACCCACCATCTCCATTACCAATCCCTCTGAAAATCAGGTTATAAATACATCAAATGTTGTAATCTCTGGAAGTGTAAGGGATTTAGGGGAGAATGCCTCTGGGATAAAAACAGCAAGCCTTAATGTAGGAGGAAATGTCTATCTTTTATCTGAAGGTAATTTTAGTGTAAGGGTTAGCCTTTCTGATGGTAACTATGTAGCAATAGTAAATGCAGAAGATAATGCTGGAAATACAAGTAGCAAAGAAAGGCACTTTGTAGTAGACACCCAGCCACCAAAGACAGAGATAAATGGGGTAATTACAAACCAGAAGAAGATAACAACCATAAAGAGAACAACCATCATTTATACTGATTGCCAGGGCAATGAAAAGAGGAGGGAGACAATTGAGGAAAAGAGTGAAACAATAGAAAAGGGAAAGGCAAGCTTTACCTGGGAAGGAGAGGATAACCTAACCCCATCCAATATGCTTAAATTCTCATATCGGCTTTCACCTTCTGCTTTTGGAGGATTTAGCTATTCTAAATCAGTTGAGTATAAAGGGCTTTCTTTTGGAAATTATCTCTTTGAGGTAAAGGCAATAGATAAGGCAGGGAATATTGAAGACCCTGCTTCTAAATATACCTTTGAGATAAAGGAGGAAACAGAGGAAAAAATAAGCGAAGAAACAAAATACATCAAGGAATGTGATGATGAAGATAAACCACCAGAAACCTGGATTACATCAAGTAATATTAAAAATCAGAAGAAGGTAATAACAACAATAAAAACTACCACTATCTACCTGAATTGCAAAGATGAGGAAATAGGAAGAAAAACAGTTGAAGATAGAAGCGAAACAATAGAACAGGGGAGAGCAAGCTTTACCTGGACAGGAAGGGATGATAAAACACCAGCTGATATGCTAAGCTACTTCTATTCCTGCGGGTCTAAAGCCTTTAAGAACAAAGATGGTCCACCCACATATGCAGATTATACATTATCACCAGGAAGCTATAGATTTGAGGTTCAAGCCGTTGATAAAGCAGGAAATGTTGACCCAACCCCTGCAGAATGTAGCTTTACCATTTCTGAAGAAACAGAGAAAAAGACAGAAGAATATACAGTTTATATCAAAGCCCCCGGTCCATCCTGTCGTCCACCCGATGATAATAATTCCCTTCCCCAAGAAATAGACTGGGTTCCTGTAAGCTTATATTCAGACATCCTTGTCCTTAATTCTGGCTATGTCAAAGAGATGT
>JBFMDZ010000189.1 GCA_040753555.1 bacterium | reverse complement strand
ATTCTATATAATATATCGGCATTTTTGAGAGGAAACCTTAAGAGGCTTTTTTTGCGAAAAATATTTTCTTATTTTCCAGGAAGGCTTGATAATATAGCCTTTATAACTTCACCGAGAATTGCTAATTGCAATAATTTTGTTATTTAAACAGGGCACTTTTATTTCTTAAACCCCATCAATTTATGCTCATTAGTTTCTTTGTTTAATCCTTAATCCTTTGGGAAATAAAGACTTATTAGCATTAGATTAACAGGAATATCTATGCTGTAAGAATTATCGCCAACAATAATCTATTCTTATAATCTTACAAACTTCCTTCCACAGGATAATAATCAGTGAGGATAAATGGTATCATCTTGGTAACTTATAATTAAATTCTACATAGTAATATAATAAAACGATATAAATTCAAGGGTAAAAATACTATGTTTAATCGCTAAAAATATGGAAAATTCTAAATACATAAGCACGGTATGTGTTTAGCTTTAATGGAATAAATGAAATCCGAAATCTTAAAACAATTCAAATGACTAAAATTGAAAATTCAAAACAATATAATTTAGAGGAACGAACACTTATGTTTGCAAAACAGGTGAGAGGGTTTGTGAAAAAATACCCAAATATAAGTAATATAGAGGATGGAAAACAAGTAATACGTTCTTCTGGTTCGTACATAATTTAGGTAAGCAAGAACAGGAAAGGAGGTTAAAATGAAAGAAGCACTAAATCCAAAGCACGAATTAGAAATGAGCCATCGGACATTTATTGGACATTTGGATTTGGGGATGAGGATTTATTTGCTTTGTGCCTGATATAGGACAGCTAAACACATACAACCCAATTGACTGACACATTACCTTTACTATATAATATACACATTTTCTTATCGCAGACAATAAAACAAACCTAATTGACTGACACATTGATATACTGACACAAATGTTTACAGGAATAGTTGAGGAGAAAGGGATTATAAAGAGCATTGGAAAGGAAATTTATGTTTCGTGCAAAAGGGTTTTAGAAGACCTTAAAATAGGGGATAGTATTGCGGTTTCAGGATGTTGCTTAACCATATCTTCTCTTCGTAACGATGGTTTTATTTGCAATCTCTCAAAAGAGACATTGAAGACAACAAACTTTGGTTTTCTTAAAAAGGGGAGCAAGGTAAATCTTGAAAGGCCATTAAGGCTTTCTGATAGATTGGGTGGCCATATTGTATCTGGTCATATAGATGGTTTAGCAAGGTTTTGCGAAAAAAGGGGTTCTCTTTATTTTTTTTCTATTTCCAAGACTTTATTAAAATATCTTGTAAAAAAAGGTTCTATTGCCATTGATGGTGTATCGTTAACAATTGTTGATACTGCGAAAGATAGATTCTCTGTAAGCATTATCCCTCATACCTTAAAGGAAACAACCCTTAATGAGATGAATATAGGATATAAAGCAAACATTGAGGTTGATATTCTTGCAAAAATTGTAGAGGGGCTTCTTAAGAAGTAAAATGACAGCCTGTTGTCTAAATGTCTGTTCTCTTTATATACCAAAAATCAATTGAATTTCAAGCAAACCCTTTTGTTAAAGGGTTAGGGTTAAGATGCCTGACTACTGTTAACGAAAAGTTTGCAAACCATTTTTGTTTTAGCATAACACAAAAAAACGTATGTGTTTAGCTTTAATGGAACAAATGAAATCCGAAATCTTAAAACAAATTCAAATGGCTAAAATTGAAAATTCAAAACAATATAATTTAGAGGAACGAACGCTAATGTTTAGAATTTTGAATTTAGATATTGTTTCGTGCTTCGTGCTTCGGATTTCGTGCTTAATTCAGATGATGTGTTTTTGATATAATATATCCTGTTTAGAGGTAATTCTGGACAAAGGTAGCAAAATATAGGATTTAAGCCCTATGAAAGGTTTTAGTAAAATTGGGGAATTTCTAAAAGATTATATTTGCACCATATTCCGTGAAGAGCCATTTTTAAAGCAACAAAAAACAATGAAAAGAAAAATCGTTTTATTTCTATCATTCTGTTTGTTGCTTCTGTATGGGGATTCAGCATTTGCCCAGCCATGGCTCTCATGGAATGGACTTGAAAAAAACATTCGGGATGGCCTTATTCCATCTGATTTAGCAAAGAGAGAAATTATAATACTTCATGCCCAACTATTGGAGATTTGTAAAAAGCATAAGTTAAAAAGGACAAATTGGTATTTTCCATTAGAAGGCTTCTCTTCAAAAGATATAGGCGGTATTAGAGGAAGCGGTTATAAACCAGAAGGTTATAATTTTTATGACGGCAACAATCATAAAGGCCATCCAGCTCATGATATATTCATTGACGATAAAGATCAGGATACATTCTCTGACAAAACACATAAATCTGTAAATGTTGTATCGATCTGCGATGGTATTGTAATAGCTATCAACAGTAATTGGAAGTCCTCAAGTGATATTAGGGGTGGAAATTATGTATGGATTTTTGACCTTGAAACCGAAGGATATTTTTATTACGCTCATTTAAAAGATATCTCTGTTTCTGTTGGAGATACAGTTTTTGCAGGACAGAGGATAGGAACGATAGGCAGATCAGGTAAAAATGCCTTCAAGAAAAGGTCGCCAACCCATCTTCATTTGATGTATTTAAAATTTAATTATGGAGATATGACTCCTATAAATATTTATGAAGCTCTGTGCAAATCGGTTGCAAAGAACTTCAATTTATCGCAAGATGCGTCTCCTTATCCCTGGCTTTCTCAATACGATATTAGAAGCTCGATATGTAATCGGATTTCTCCTCCGCCTGGATACAGAAGAATTGACGTAACCGAAGGTAATTTTGCTCATTGGCTTAGATATTTACCTCTAAAAGAAGGAAATCCTTCTGTTTGTCTATATAACGGTCGATTAAAGTGGTGTCAGGATGTTCATGTAGCTGTGGTAGATATTGACGTTGGCAATAAAAACCTCCAGCAATGTGCAGATGCAATTATTCGATTGAGGGCAGAATATCTATGGCATCAAGGAGATTACAATAGAATTCATTTTAATTTTTTATCTGGTTTTACCGCGTCATATATAAGGTGGAAAGACGGTCATAGACCTTTAGTACGAGGGAATAGAGTAGTTGAGAGAAGAATAGCAACATATAATCACTCTTATGAATGTTTCAGGGAGTATTTAGATACGGTGTTTATGTATGCAAATACATACTCTTTAAGCAGAGAGATGGATAATGTCAAAAATATAAATGATATGAATATAGGGGATATCTTTATATGCGCTATGCCTGGTGGGGATACTTGCCATGCTATTATTGTAGTGGACATGGTTGTTAATAATAATGGCAACAAAAAATTCTTGCTCGCTCAAAGCTATATGCCAGCACAAGAAATTCATATATTAAAAAACCCGAATTCTGACTTGCCATGGTATGATATAAATTTCGGAGAAACACTAATAACGCCTGAATGGATATTTTCTAAAAATGATTTAAAGAGGTTTCGTTGAAACCACACAGTAAATTGAGGTTCAAAAAGGCTCTCTACTACCTCTTTGGGTGTTCTGGAATAAGGATTTTGGGTAAAGAAGCTGCTACTGTTGCCATCTTCTTCTTATTAGCTTTCTCTCCCTTCTTCTGCCTTATCTTTTGTTTAGCCCTTTATTCTTTGACCATCGGGATACCCTTACAATCTATCGCTCCTACCAATATTTTTCCTGTCTTTGTATCAGAAGGGGGAACCTTTTGTTTATAGAATTCAAAATCTCGCTTGTTTTGTATCTTTGTGGTTATAACCTGCATTCAACAGCAAAATTCATAACATATTGATATTATTACACTTAATTTTTGAGATTGTCACTACATATTGATTGATTTCTCTATTTCACTTCCCTAATTATCCTGGGTGGAGATTTTACC
>JBFMDZ010000188.1 GCA_040753555.1 bacterium | reverse complement strand
CCCCTTCTTTAATATCGGCAGATTTGGTATTTTTCTTAAATATTTCTTTTCTTTTTGTTTTTTTAACAATAATCCATTTTATCTTATTGTTTATATAGATTTGTAAAAAGTTGGGGAAGTTCTGGAATTAAGCATGAAATCCGAAGCACGAAGCACGAAACAATATCTAAATTCAAAATTCTAAACATAAGCGTTCGTTCCTCTAAATTATATTGTTTTGAATTTTCAATTTTAGTCATTTGAATTTGTTTTAAGATTTCTGATTTCGAATTTCGGATTTCATTTGTTCCATTAAAGCTAAACACATACGAAGAAAGAAGTCTTTAGTCTAATGTCTTCTTGGAGATTTTTGCCAAAGTTGAATTATTACAAAGGATTAAAAATCAGTGTTTCATCCGTGTCTATCTGTGGCTGAATAGTTACAGATATGGAATGGACACTTTCAAAGCTTAAGGGAAGAAAATTGTAAGATATTGAGATATTCTTGTGGTTGAATGAAAGCCCAAAATCGGGATTTTTGTCAATGTAGCCTACATTAAGGAAAAAGAGGCTATTGATAAACCATTTAAAGCCTAGTGAGGCATCGAATTTTCTATCATCTGATGTAAGGAGGTCAAGATTAAAGGCAATTTTTCTTTTCTTATAACCTACTCCAATCCCAAATTCCTTTGGAAAAATTTCCTTTTCTTTTATAAATGAAAGACTTTTTAATGTGATATTTTTAATTGAGCCTCCTAGAAAAAGGGATTCTATTGGATTAAAAATAAACCCAAAGCTTGTTTCTATCCCATCTGCGTTTATGTCATTTATAGATTCCCGGACAATGTTTATATTTCCTCCAAAACCTGCGTTTTTTGTTTTTACTCCCAAACCAAACCTGGAACATATGCTATCTGCAGAATATTCTCTTCCTGTTCCATCTTTGCTATTGTGCGTTGTCTCTTTAATTCTTCCATAATCAAGGTAATTTAATGAATACAAAATGGCAATATTCTTAAATGGGATGCTTAAGGCTAATGAGGAATATTTTGTCTCACAAAGGTAGCTTTTATAGCCAAATAGAAATGATGGTCCTTCTAATGTTCCAATAATAGCTGGGTTTTGTGAGACGCTCTCAATATCTCCACAGATATAGCCCCTTTCAATCCTTAAAAAATCCCCTCCAAATGTTCCCTCCTTTTCCTCAATTGCCAAAAGAAAAGAGGGGATAAGAAAAAAAAATAAAATTTTTCTCATTTTGCAATCCCTATTTTTCCCATTGTTTTTCTTCCATCCCTATCTTTTATCTGATAGATATACATTCCAGATGAGATGGGTTTATTGAATTGATTATCAAGCATCCATTTTGTAGGGCTTCTTACATCCCTAAATTCCCTTATTAGCCTTCCTGAAATGGTATAGATAAAAATATCAGAACCATCTGGGGTCTCAAAGACTATCCAGGGGTTTATCTCCTTATCAGAGCGCCAAGGGTTTGGATAGACATTTATATTATCAAAGGCTGTGGTTGGAATGGAATGGATATAGGCATTTGTAATTGTCTCAACAGGAATATCAGAAGGTGTGCCTGTCAAGATTATATCAGAAAGGGTAAGGCTTCCATTCCAGCCTTCACTTAAAGAAAGAAATCTGATTAAAGCAATTGTTCCACTTCCATTCTCTATATTTCCATAATCCTTTGCTGCAGCAATAAGAACCCTTTGTTTATCATCATCTGGTGGAAGAAAAAAATCTCCTATATCATCAAATAGAGAGCCAGCTGTTGCAATTTCAAAACCCAATTTTGTGCTGTCATAGAAAAGATTAAGCTGAGCTCCTGTTAAACCAGAAAATTCTTCAGCAAAAATTTCTAATGTAAACCTTTCGCCCTTTTTTATAAATATATCGCCTGGCTTTATTTTTATATTTGCCGAGAATGAGATATGGGCTAATATTAGGAAAAAAAAGAGCCTTTTCAATTATTTTGATATAGCCAATGTCTTTATATCAGAGAATTTGCCAGAGGATAATTTGTAGAAATAAAGACCATTAGACACAATCTCTCCATTGTTATTTTTCATATTCCAGTAGGCTGCGCTTCCTTCTTCCAATTTTTTATAATACTTTTTTTCCTTATACCCAAGGTCTATATTCTTCACTACCTGGCCAACAATATTGTAGATAACAATCTTTGTATCCCCTCCCTGGCTAAGTTGGTAGGGAATCCAAACACCACTTTTTGCTGGGTTTGGAATGGATTGAAAAAGGGCTGAATATGATGGGCCACAAGGTGATACATTGGCATTTTCTATTGTATAAGCATTTATTTTTCCCTCATTGTTTAGAAGATAGCTTTCAGAGATTGAAATGCTTGTTTCATCGTCTGTTAATGCTATAAACTCTAATGTTGCAATAGCTCCATCTTTTGCCCCTTGTTCTATATCCCCTCCATATCCATCTATGGTAATTAGCCCCTCTTTTGTTTCATAGCTGAAACAATCGGTTAAGCAAGTTCCTTCTTTGACAGAGACCAAATTAAGTTTCTTTAGGTCGTATGTTATATTTATTTTATCTCCTATAATCCCAACAGAGTTTTCTATCCTTACATCAACCTTAAAGTTACTCCTTTTGTCTACTTCAATCATAGGTGGGTCTATAAAAAGCCTTGGGGTGCTATAATTCATTGATAAATCCTTTTGTCTGTTGCTCCACCTCCACATCTTGACAAAAAGCATAAGGTCCCACATATCAACCTTTCCATCTGGCTGTGAGATGATGTATGGAGGGTCTCCTTCCTGATTTTGTCCTCCAATATCACCATTTAAGTCCTTTGTGCGCCAATATTTAATGAATAGAAGGAGGTCATAGATGTCTATCTTTTCATCAGAACTAGTAGTTCCTTGCCTTCCAAAATCGCAGGCATACCTTACTGCTATAGGATCTGTGCTTTTTGATACATTAGCTTGAGAGTCATTTACCATAATGGTCATTGTTCCTACTTGATATCTGGTAATCGTAGAAATGCTTATACCATTTGTAAAAGAGCCTGTTGTTGAGTTTATTGTCCCTAGGCTTGAAGATATGGATATTGGACCTTTGTAATCAGAAACTAGTTCATTTGCCTGATTCTTTGCTGTTATTGTTATTGTCCATGGTCTTCCTGCAATAACATCAATGGGATATAGAAGGTCAAAATTGGCAAGGTTATATGGATAGATATATCCACAATAAGAGGTAGATGGAATTTTACCTGCTTCTATGTTTTGTAATGTTGCTGTTCCGATATCTATAATGCTTGTTGGGTCATCTACAAGGGATTGAAATATTGCCTTTTCTATAAGTGTTCCTGTTCCTGTAAATGAATTGTCAAACTTTGCGCCAGTTACCTTAATATATCCCAAAGAAATAGTGCTGGTATCTACCTCAAAAAACACACTTCCTGTCCAAATTGTTCCTTGTATTGGTATTCCTATTAAAGCCAGTTTTGATTGGTTAAATAATAAATAAAAATCTGCAAGATCTAAACCCGAAACATCATTTACCATTACATCAACACTAAATGTCCCATTCTTCTTTGTGTAGGTTTTTTCTGGAATAACCCTTATCTTTGTTCCTGTTCCAGAAAGAACCTCAACTGAGGTAATATTTGATATTGCTGTAAGGCTTCCTGGTTGATGCCAGCAGATAAGGTCTCCTGGAATATCAGCGGCAAGATAGGGATCATTTATGCTATTTGTAATTAAAACCCCTTTATCTCCGCCATTCTCAATCACATAATCCCAACACAACCCTCCTAAAACTAACATACCTAAAATCTTTTGTCGAGTAGACATTTTCTATAACCTCCTATATGTTATTTTATGCCCCTCACAGAACCGTGCTTGTGGATTTCCGCAACGTGGCTCTTCAGCAATGCTTCCTCTATACGAGGACAGGGCATATG
>JBFMDZ010000187.1 GCA_040753555.1 bacterium | reverse complement strand
TTATGAAAGAAAACATTATCATTAAAGGTGCTAGGGAACATAACCTTAAGAATATTGATGTAGAAATCCCAAGGAATAAGCTCACAGTAATCACCGGGCTTTCTGGCTCTGGAAAGTCATCTTTGGCTTTTGACACATTATATGCCGAGGGCCAAAGAAGGTATGTTGAATCCCTATCTGCTTATGCCAGGCAATTCCTAGGTCAGATGGAAAAGCCAGATGTTGACTATATTGAAGGGCTTTCTCCTTCAATATCCATTGAGCAGAAGCCAATAAGCAAAAACCCAAGGTCAACGGTGGGGACAATAACAGAGATTTATGACTATTTAAGGCTCCTTTTTGCAAGGATTGGAAAGCCATATTGCTATAAGTGCAAAAAGCCCATAAGGAAGCAAAGCCCATCAGAGATTGCTGACCAATTGGAGGCATTACCTTGTGATACCAAAATCACTATCCTTTCTCCCCTTGTCTCTTCCAAGAAGGGTGAGCATAAGGAGATTATAAGGTTTGCAAAAGAGGAGGGATTTGTAAGGGCAAGGATAGATGGAAGGATGGAGGATCTCTCACAAAATTTAAGGCTTGATAAGAATAAAAAGCATAGCATTGAGGTTGTGGTTGATAGAATAATAATTAAAGAGGGGATAAGAAAGAGGCTTTCTGATTCTGTTGAGACAGGGGTAGCCCTTTCAAAGGGAAGGCTTATTGTGATAGCAGGAAATGAGGAGCTTATTTTCTCGTCTGAGCTATCCTGTCCAGATTGCTCTGTTTCCTATTCTGAAATATCTCCCAGAATATTCTCATTTAACTCACCATATGGTGCCTGTCCTAATTGTGAAGGCTTGGGTTTTAAGATGGAGATTGACCCAGAGCTTGTTGTTGATAAGAATAAAAGCATCTGGTCTGGTGCTATTAAACCCTCCCTTTCACTGCGATATAGACCAGAGAATAAAATTGAGGAGCTATCAAGGAAATATGGTTTTAAGCCAAATCTTCCATTTGGAAAATTGCCTCAAAATGTGCAAAATTTCTTTCTATATGGAGATGGTTGGTATAGTGAGGGAATAATCCAAAACTTAGAAAGAAGATATAGGGAGACAAAATCAGAATATATAAGGAATGAGATTGAGGGATATATGAGCTATATCCCTTGTTCTACTTGCAAGGGAGCAAGGCTAAAGGAAGAGAGCCTATCCATTCTTATTGATAATAAATCCATTGCACAAATTACAGGTTTCTCTATTGCTTCAAGCTTATCATTCTTTTCAAACCTTAAATTAAGCGAATCCGAAAGCCTTATTGCATCTTTGATAATTAAAGAGATAAAAGCAAGGCTCTCCTTTCTTGTTAATGTTGGACTGGATTACCTTACATTGGATAGGCCTGCATCAACCCTATCAGGTGGTGAGGGTGAGAGAATTCGGCTTGCAACACAAATAGGAAGTGGCTTGGTTGGTGTTTTGTATATCCTTGATGAGCCATCCATTGGCTTGCATCAAAGGGATAATGAGAGGTTATTACAAACCCTAAAAAACTTAAGGGACTTAGGAAATACCGTGGTTGTTGTAGAGCATGATGAGGAGACAATAAGGTCTGCTGATTTTGTTATAGACCTAGGCCCTTCTGCAGGAGAGGGTGGAGGATATATTGTTGCTTCTGGCTCTTGTGATGAGATTATAAACAATGAAAAATCCCTAACAGGCGCATATCTATCTAAAAGAAAGTATATTGATGTTCCAAAGAAAAGAAAGAAGGGATGTAGGTTTCTTAAGATAAATGGGGCATCCCACAATAACCTTAAGAATATAGATGTCTCAATTCCACTTGGTGTCCTTACCTGTATTACCGGTGTATCGGGAAGTGGAAAATCAAGTCTTGTCTCTGAGACGTTGTATCCTGCATTATCTTCCATATTGCACCATTCTTTAATAAAGCCAGGTCATTATGAGGGCTTATCTGGCATTGAATTTATAGATAAGGTAATAAACATAGACCAGTCTCCAATAGGAAGGACACCCCGTTCTAACCCTGCAACATATACGGGATTATTTACACCAATAAGAGAGCTATTCTCTTTGCTACCAGAATCCAGGGCAAGGGGGTATAATCCAGGAAGGTTTAGCTTTAATGTTTGTGGTGGAAGGTGTGAGCCTTGCTGTGGAGAGGGTGTAAAGAAGATTGAAATGTTCTTTCTTGCTGACCTTTATATCCCCTGTGAAGTCTGCAAAGGAAAGAGGTATAACAGAGAGACATTAGAGATAAAATATAAAGGAAAAAATATTGCTGATGTTCTGGATATGACGGTTGATGTTGCCCTTGATTTTTTTAAAAATATCCCACAAATTAAGCATAAATTAGAGGTTTTATCTGATGTTGGACTTGGATATATAAAGCTTGGACAACCGGCAACCACTCTATCAGGTGGAGAGGCACAAAGGGTTAAGCTTTCCGAGGAATTATCCAAAAGGCAGACAGGAAATACCCTCTATCTTTTGGATGAACCAACCACCGGGCTACATTTTGAGGATATAAAAAGGCTATTGGATGTATTAGCCAGATTGCGTGATATGGGAAACACCATTGTGGTCATTGAGCATAATATGGAGGTTATAAAAACAGCCGATTACATTATTGACCTAGGCCCAGAGGGAGGGGATGAGGGTGGCTATATTGTTGCCTCTAGTATTCCAGAAGAGATAGCCTTAAACAAAAATTCATATACGGGGAGGTTTTTAAAAAAATACCTAAACAATAAATAAAAATCCCTTATATCATATCAATGGCAGCCGATATTTATATAAATGTTATCTTCCTTAAAACAGGTGAGATAATTGCCCAAAAGAATGCGATTGATATAGCAGGGGCTGGCTTTACTAAGGAGCAAGCAAGCATAAATGCCCTAAAAAAATCTGTATAAATCATCAAAGAGGGAATTTTTGAACAAATGAAATAGGAGGTGAAAAAATGCCTCCAAATAATACCAAACAGGCTTTGATTCCCCAATCAGCTAAAATTATTCCTAACCCAATAAGCACAGCCTGTGGGATAATTCTAGAAAAAGGAGAAAAAATTATTATTGCTATGCCAGGGGTAGGTAGAGAGTAGAGAAATGGAGGTAATGATAAAAAAGTCAGTAATTCCTTTTTTGAAAGAAAAATGTGGAGCTAATCAGGCAATAATCAAATCCAAAATTTTAAGAACATATGGTATTTCTGAATCTAAATTAGAGTTAGAAATCAAAGACCTTCTGAAAAATCAGAATAATCCTACTATTGCATTGTAACGCAAATTATTAAAGGAAAGAAATTCAATTAAAAATTAGCAATGCAAAACTCAAAATGCAAAATGAACTTTACGGTAATTTTGAATTGATAATTGCTAATTTTGCATTGGACATTGAAATTACTCCTTCGTGGTTTAATCTCTTTTAGTCTAACTGTATATTGCAACAATTTATGCAAGATACTATAAAAAGCAAAAAGACATTATTTAACTTTTAATGTTCCAATGCAGTAGTTATATCAGGCACAAGGGAAATCCTTTGCCTTTGTTGCTTGAAAAAATAAAGGGCTTTCCCGATAATATATTGGTTGGCTTTACTTAGAATAGGAATAAAGGGCAATATGAAATTATCTTCGTATTGATTTATGATAGATTTACATTGTATAATAAGACTATAAACACAACAAAATTAAAATCAGTTATTTAAGATGAAAATTTGTAATAAGGGAGGTTAAGGTGCCTGACTTAAAATACAAAACTGAACTAAGTAAAATTTTAGAGACATTGCCTGAGATAAAAATTATTGGTAACTATTCAGTATATCGTATTTTATATGTTTGGCTGTTTTAAAATTCATCCATTCTATAATAAATCCCAAATCCCAAGTTCAAATGTCAAAAAAATGTCCAATTTCCAATGTCCAATATCA
>JBFMDZ010000186.1 GCA_040753555.1 bacterium | reverse complement strand
GCATTAAAACAGAAGTTATTGGAGTATATTGAATATTACAACAAAAAAGCAAAACCATTTGCATGGACATATGCAGGAAAACCTTGTAAAATATAACATACCTTATTTAAGGGACAGCACACTAGTTCTTTGACCTTCCTTTCTAATTCTTTAATCATTATTTGTTATTCTTCAATTATTCTTAAAAGCCTCTTGCAGTTTGGACAAGAGGAGGTTTTTATTTCCTTTAAAAGGTTGTTGTAATCTTTGTTCATTTACTTTATTTATCGGCATTTTTGTTAAAAAAGTTTAGTACTAGCAAAAATTCACTTGAAATTCAATTGATTTTTGGTATATAATATGTTTTAATGTAAAATGAAGCAAGGAATACATCCCGATTACAAAAATGTTGTTGTAAGTTGTGCCTGCGGTATGAGTTTTGAAACAAGGTCAACATACCCCAAAGGAAATACAATAAGGCTTGAGATATGCTCAAATTGCCATCCATTCTTTACAGGAAAGCAAAAGCTTGTTGATACAGCAGGAAGGGTAGAGAGATTTCAAGAAAGGTATAAGAAGAAAAAATCCTCTTGATTATATATCTTAACGGAAATTTTTTTGAATTAGAAAAAGCAAAGATTTCTTGTCTTGACCATTCCTTCCTTTATGGTGATGGAGCCTTTGAGACATTAAGGGCATATAATGGAGGTATCTTTAGGCTAGATGAGCATATAGAAAGGTTTAAAGATGCAGCCTCTATATTAGAGATAAAAATTCCAGAAATTGATATAGAGAAAATTCTTCATCAGCTTTTAAGCCTAAATAATTTAAAAGATGCCATTATAAGAATCACCATTTCAAGGGGAGAGGGTCCTCGTGGAATAGATCCTACTTTATGCAAAAAGTCAAATATTGTTGTAATGACAGAGGAATTTAAGGGTATCCCAAAAAAATGTATATCTGCAACAATATTAAATATAAGAAAGCCCCATCCAAAAACCCTTCCTCCAATAAAATCCAATAACTACCTTCCAAATATCTTGGGAAAGATTGAGGCAAATAAAAAAGGGGTGGATGATGGAATATTCCTTACAATTGATGGCTATGTAGCTTGTGGACTAACAAGCAATATATTTATTTTTAAAGAAAATAATCTCATTACGCCTCCTTTATCTACTGGCATACTCCCTGGTATTACAAGAAAGGCTGTTCTTGAAATAGCAAACTCAATTGGCATCAGGGTTCTTGAGAAAAAATTTAAGAAAGAATCCCTTTTTGATGCAGATTGTGTATTTTTAACAAGCACGGGCTATGAAATTATGCCTGTTGTAAGCATAGATAACCATAAATATAAAATCCCACAAGGGCTGATAAGCAAACTTCTTTCTTTATTTAGGGAAAAAATATAGTAGACAAAAATTTTCTTTTAAAATATACTTTTTGTATGAAAAGGCTCTTTTTCCTTATCCCATTTCTTTGCTTTGCTGATGGAGTTATTATTCCAATCCCGCCAAGCCCGGATGTTAAGCCTGTCCCCTTATCCCTTGATTACCATAATGTTTCTGTAAAGATAAAAGACCAGGTAGCAAGCACAATTGTTGACCAGGCTTTTATAAACCCCTATAGGCAGGATATAGAGGGAACATATATCTTTCCCCTACCACAGGATGCATCTATTTCTTCATTTTCCCTATTTCAGGATGGAAAGAAGATAAGCGGAGAGGTTTTAGACAAAGAGAGGGCAAAAAAGATTTATGAGGATATTGTAAGGAGGATGAAAGACCCAGGTCTTCTTGAATATATTGGAGGAAATCTATTCAAGGCAAGGGTATATCCAATTCCAGCAAATGGCAAAAAGAAGATTGAGATTTCATATAATGAGATTCTAAAATCAGAGGAAGGGGTTTGCAAATACATCTATCCCCTTGATATTGAAAAATTATCAGAAAAACCTATAAAAGAGATTTTTATTAACATTGAGATAAGCGAAAGCATTCCCATAAAAAGCATCTATTCTCCAACGCATAATATAAAGGTAGAGAGAAAGGATGATTACAATGCAAGGATAACATACGAAGAAAGCAATAAAAAGCCCTCCTCTGACTTTATCCTTTACTATACCCTGGATTCAAAAGACATCGGGCTTTCATTGCTTACACATAAGGAGGATGAAGATGGATTTTTTCTCCTTCTTTCATCTCCAAATCAAAAGAAGGAACAAAGCATTCCAAAGGATATAACATTTGTTATTGATACATCTGGGAGTATGGCAGGGAATAAAATAGAGCAGGCAAAATCTGCCCTTATTTTTTGCATAAATAGCTTAAACCAGGATGATAGGTTTAATATAATAAGGTTTAGCTCTGATATTGAGCCATTATTTAAAGAAATAAATGGGGCAACAGGCGAAAACAGAGAGTATGCAAGAAAATTCATAAAGAATCTCAAGGCATCTGGAGGGACAAATATAAATGATGCCCTGATTTCAGCTTTTACAAAGGAAGAAAAAAGGCCCCATATAATCCTCTTTTTAACAGATGGCATTCCAACGGTTGGCGAAACCGATATACAAAAAATAACAAGGAATGTAGTCGAAAATAATAAAAAATCTAAGGTTTTTGTCTTTGGCGTCGGAGATAATGTAAATACGAATCTTTTGGATATTGTCTCATCTGAAAACAATGGAATTTCAACATACATAAGGGAAAAAGAGAATATAGAAGAGCCAATATCCTCCCTTTATAAAAAAATAGAAAACCCTGTCCTGTCTGATATTTCCTTATCATTTGGAGAGGTTTCTGTCTACGATTTATACCCAAAGAAGATAGGAGACCTTTTCTTTGGGTCACAAATCATCCTCCTTGGAAGATACAAAGATTATGGAAAAACAAGCCTAGTTCTCTCTGGAATGATGAAGGAAAAGAGGGTTTATGAATATAATGTAAATTTTCCAAAAAAGGAGAAAGGCAATGAATTCATTCCCCATCTTTGGGCAACCAGGAAAATTGGCTATTTGTTAGACCAGATAAGGCTTAAAGGGGAAAATCAGGAGATTATTGATGAGATAAAGGAATTAAGCAAAAAATATGGGATAATAACACCGTATACATCATTTCTTGTTGTAGAGGAGGAAGAAAAGGTAATTCAAGAGAGATTTAACGCTTTAAGCAAAGAAGATGTAGGAAAACATGCAATAAGAATGGCAGAAGAGATGTTTGCTTTGAAAGGGGAAACCATTGCAAAACCAAGCAGCTATGATGTAAAGCATATTAAAGGAAGGACATATATTTTAAAGGATGGAAAATGGCAGGATATAGAATATAAGGATAAAAAGACAAAAAAGATAAAATACGAAAGCGATGAATACTTTAGCCTCCTCAATGAAGAAACAGGAAAGATATTTAGCCTAGGAAAAAGGATAATCTTTAAGTATAAAGAAAATTGGTATGAGGTTGTGGAATAAGAATTTTATCTACTAAAAACATCCTCCCGTGGAAGGAATTCCCTAAAATCTTCTCCCTTTCCTGGAAGAAGATGGACAATATGGTTTTTATTTAGGGCAATAAACTCAATATGATATATCGGCGTTGTGCCGGAAGGGAGAAAAACATTTACATTTGTTAAGGCAATAAAGGTTTTTGCTCCAGCATTTAATTCATCCAAGATTCTTGCACCCATATATGTATGCATTGTTCCTTCTAATCTATGGTGGAGGGTAAAAACAATAACATCCTTTTTTGCTTTATCTATTTTCATTATTTAAATTTTAATATGAAAGCAGATTTTTGTCAACCAAACAAAAACAAGGTGTGGTTACAATATCAAAATGTTATTAAAGATTAATTTCCCATTTTCCGCTACCTTGCAATAGGAATTGAATTTCCAAAAAAAAAATCTAAAGTTTAACCCTCTTAAAAACCGATATATATAATAGATAGAATGATAGAAGATATTTCAGAAGACAAA
>JBFMDZ010000185.1 GCA_040753555.1 bacterium | reverse complement strand
AAACCATTCTGAAAACTCTAATGTTTAGAATTTTGAATTTAGATATTGTTTCGTGCTTCGTGCTTCGGATTTCGTGCTTTCTTTCATTTTAACTTCCTTTCTTCTTCTCGTCTACCTAAACACATACTTGAAAGGTGTAAAGATAACACTAAAATTCTTTGCCTTGTATTTAGGCTTAGTGATAAAGAAAAGATAAATAGGCTGTTTACGGATTGTAGTTCTTTTAAACCTTCATAAAAAGCACAATAAAAATAGAGTTCTCGCTTCGCTAAAGGGGGAAAGGGGGAGGATTATTCTAATATTTTTCAATAACCATAAATTTAAGCCCTATGAAAGGTTTTAGTAAAATTGGGGAAGTTCTAGTGGTTGTGTAATCTGCTTGACATTTGTTTTCAAAATTATTATTATATTTATGCTTCTACAGGAAGCAGGAATTCACGGAATGTGTCTTCCCCTTCAATGGGCTTGGCACCGTGAGTCAATTAGATGTAAGTAGATGTAAGCCACGAAAAGGCATTGTTTTTTGTCAAGTAAATATGTTGTTTGCGAGCGTGGGGATGGTGAAGGGGGGATGGGAAGATACTCGCACTACGGTTTGTATGTTGGCACAAAAGCATAAAGTTTAAATATTTGGTATTTGGTATATAGTTGCAGACAATAAAACAAACCTAAATGACTGACACAAATCGGGCATGCTCGTATGATGCAGGACAAATGCCTGGCCTATATGGGTTTAAAAAGATAACGATTGCAGACAATAAAATAAACCTAATTGACTGACACTTGACCTATTGCCATTTTTTGAATCCCAATAAGGGATTTAATCCCAATTTTTCCAAGTAAAATAAGACTATTTAGCTCATCTTGTGAAAATGGTTTTCCCTCTCCTGTTCCTTGAATCTCTATGATTTTTTCATCTTCTCTCATTACAAGGTTAAGGTCGCAGGATGCCCTTTTATCCTCATTATATGTTAAATCAAGGATAGCTTTTCCATCAACAATCCCGATGCTTATGGCAGAGACAAAGCCCAATATTGGATTTGCCTTTATAATATTTTTCTTCATCAACCCTTCTATTGCTATGTATAAGGCACAAAAGCCACCTGTTATAGATGCACATCGTGTTCCGCCATCTGCCTGAAGAACATCGCAATCAATTATAATTTTTCTATCAGGGATGAGCTTAAGGTTTAAAGCCTGCCTTAATGACCTTCCTATAAGCCTTTCAATCTCGCTTGTCCTTCCCTTTACTTTGTATCTTTCCCTCTCAACCCTCTCTTTGGAGGAGAAAGGAAGGAGGGAATATTCTGCTGTTAGCCATCCAGAGCCAGTATCCTTTAGGAATGGAGGGATTTTATCATCAATGGATGCAGAGCAAATAACCTTTGTCTTCCCTACTTCAATAAGGCAGGATGCAGGGTTATGTTCAATATAATGTGTTGTAATCTTCGTCTCTCTAATTTGGTTATCTTCCCTTTTATCTTCCCTCATTAAATAATTAACCTCTCTTTAAGCTCCTTTACCAATGTGCCTACCATTTCACTTGGGCTTCCTGTAAGCTTCTTTCCCTCTTTTTTTGGTGGAGTAAAGATTCTTACAACCTGTGTAGGAGAGCCAGAAAAGCCACAAAGGTTTTCTGAAATTTCAAGCTCTTTTTTTGTTAAAGTTGGAATCTGTAAGGTTTTTGCAAAAAGCCTTCTTTTTAACGAGGGCATCCTTGGCTCATTTATCTGCTTTGTTACAGTTATCAAACAGGGTAAGTCTGCCTCTATTATCTCATATGCCTCATCAAGCTCCCTCTCTGCTATTATTTTTCCATCTATAATCTCTGGTAGCTTGCAGACATAGGAGATATGAGGAATATCAAGCAATTCTGCTGTTTCAGGGCCAACCTGGGCTGTATCGCCATCTATTGCCTGCTTTCCACAAATTATTAAATCAAACCCAAGCTTTTTTATTGTAAAGCTTAAAACCATTGATGTTGCTAATGTATCCGAACCTGCAAATGCCCTATCAGATATGAGATATGCTTCATCTATTCCCATTGATATTGCCTCCCTTAAAGCCTCTTCTGCCTGTGGAGGACCCATTGTAATTACCGTTGTTTTTTCTCCATATTTTTCTTTTAACTGTAATGAGGTTTCAATGGCATTTGTATCAAATGGGTTTATAATGGATGGGACATTTGTTCTTACAATGGTATTTGTCTCTTTATCAATCTTTACCAGCGTTGTATCTGGAACCTGTTTTATACAGACAATAATATTCATATTATGCCAATTTGAACACATACATATTTATAAAGGTGGATACGATGTCTGTAAATTTCTTATAATTTTTATCAATGTCTAAAATGTCTTATATTGGCAAAAACCATACTAATTCCAAAGCTTTCTGCCTTTTCTATTGCATCATTATCCCTTATTGAGCCACCTGGCTGGATTATTGCTGAAATTCCAGCTTTTCCTGCTAGCTCTACTGAATCTGAAAATGGAAAGAAGGCATCTGAGGCAAGATAGCCACCCTTTGCCCTATTTCCTGCCCTTTCAATCGCTATTTTAACAGCATCAACCCTATTTGTCTGTCCTCCACATATTCCAAGTGTTTTTTTGTTTTTTGCAATAACAATGGCATTTGATTTTACATACTTACAAACCTTATAGGCAAAGATTAGGTCTTCCATTTCCTCATTGCTTGGTCTTTTCTTTGTAGGAAAAGATATGTCTTTATAAAGTATTCCATCTTCTTCTTGAATAAGGAATCCCCCCAAAGCCCCCTGTATCTTGATTCCTGACTCCTGACTTTCTGACTCTCTGGCTCCTGACTTTACAATCCTTACCTTTTTATCTTTAAACAATTCAACCACATTATCTTCAAAATCTGGAGCAATTATTCCCTCATAGAATGTCTTTGAAATAGCATCGGCTGTTTTTAGAGAAAGGGGTCTATTTATAGCAATAATGCCACCAAATGCCGAGATAGGATCAGCCTCAAAGGCAAGTTTATATGCAGAATAGATGTCTTCACTACAAGCAACACCACAAGGTGTATTGTGTTTAATAATTACACAAGATGGCTTTTCAAATTCAAAAGCAAGTTTTAAAGCTGAATCTAGGTCAAGAATATTGTTATAAGATAAGCTATCTCCACTTATTTGGGTAAATAAAGGCTTATCTTGGACATAGAAGGATGCAGCCTGGTGTGGATTTTCTCCATATCTTAAAGGAATTGCCTTTTTTAGAGAAAGATTTAACATCTCTGGAAATTCCTCCTTTAAAAACCAATTGGAGATTATAGTGTCATAGCGGGCTATATAGGAAAATGCCTCTTTTGCAAGGGAATATGAAAAATCCTCTGGAATTCCTCCCTTATTTTTTAAAATGCTTATAACCTGTGCATATTGCCTTTTATCAATTATTGTTGCTACATATTCATTGTTTTTAGCACCTGCCCTTATTAAAGTTACCCCTCCAATATCAATCTCCTCAATTGCCTCGTCTTTGTTTATTTTGCTCTTTATCCTCTCCTCAAATGGATATAGATTACAAACAACCATATCAATGGGTTTTATCCCTTGTTTTTCAAGCTCTAAAAGATGGCTTTCTTCCCTTTTTGCCAATATTGCTCCAAAGATTACAGGGTGTAAGGTCTTTACCCTTCCTCCTAATATCTCTGGATGTCCTGTAACCTCATCAATAGAGGATGCAGGGATTCCAGATTCTTTAAGGGTTTTTGATGTACCACCTGATGCAATAATTTCAATCCCAAGCTCTGCAAGGGCTTTTGCAAAAGGAATAAGTTCCTCTTTATCAGATACGCTTATAAGAACCCTTTTTATTTTTATCATTTAGTATATTATAGCTAAACTTTGGCAAATTTGTAAACTTCTCTTGAAAAACTTAAAGCTAAAAACTAAAAATGCAAAACTACAACTTAAAATTTAAAACCAAAGACTATAACAAAGACTATAATCTTAAGGTAAAAAATA
>JBFMDZ010000184.1 GCA_040753555.1 bacterium | reverse complement strand
AAACAATAACCTATACCCTATACTACAAAAACACAGGAAACACAGAGCTAAAGGATATTATTCTTACAGATTATCTTCCCAACAACAGCATAACCACATATTACCTTGGAAGCCTTACCCAAGCTCAAGATGGCACAATAACAATAGATTACTACATAACAGAACCCCCAGGCTCAAACATTACAAACAAAGCAGAAATAATCGCCAAAACAGAATGCGACGAAACAATAGCATCATCCTCTTCATTATCAACCTATATCCTTGATAAAAGATATATCTTACATATCCCAAAGGATTATCCAACAATCCAAAAGACAATAAATGTAGCAAGGGAAAATAGCACAATCTATGTTTCCTCAGGAACATATCAGGAGGCAATTACCATTAACAAGGGAATAAGCTTGATTGGAAATAATGCAACCATAACCGCAGAAGGACTTTGGACAGATGCAATAAGATTTGAGGGAAAGGATACGGATAAAGCAACCATTACAGGATTTACCATAATAGGTGCAGATGGCAATGGAATATCTTGCACAAATGGAAGCCCAACCATTGTGAATAATAGAATAAGCGATATGGATTATTGTGGAAAGGGGGCTTGGGGGAAAACATAAATAAAATGCAAAACTTAAAACGCAAAATGCAAAACTGTGGTTAAGGATTTAAATAAAGGGCAAAAAATTTGTTTGACACCCCTCTGAACACCCCGTCTGCCTTCGGCAGACACCCCTCTAGGAGAGGGGAATTATTCCCCTTGTTTGAAGGGGTGGCAGACCGTAAGGTCTGACAGGGTAGTAAGAAGGCAATGTAAGATGAAGAAGCTATTGGCTTTAAAGACACAGGATGGAAGAAAAAAATTTTGTTTGACAAAGAGGAGCAAGTGTTGTTAAAATTAAGGTATGATTAAAAAATTATGGAGGTGATGCCAAATGAAGGCAAAGCTTATTAGCTTAGGGATTGTTTTGGGATTAAGCTTAATCTCAGGATTAACTTATGGTGAGTGGTGGAGGTTTTGGGAGGGAAAGCCTAAGAAAGAGAAAGCAAAACAAGAAAGGGTTGTCAAAAAAGGCTCAAAAAATACTAAAAATCAAACCCAATCTCTGGTTTTATCCAAAAATGGAACCTCTACTGACCCAGCTCAACCGCTTTTGGATGAGGCACATGAATTCTATAAAAAGAGTGATTGGAAAGTATATACCGAAAGAAACTGTGCCGAAGGATTAGAATATTGTAATAAGGCAATTGAGAAATATGAGGAATTGGTGAACAAATACCCCGATTCTCCCTTAGCCCCGATTGCTCTGACTATGATGAATCACACATATATGGCAAAACTTGAGTGTGATCCAGATAATAAACCATATTATCTTGAAAAATCTACTGAATGCCTTAAAAAAATCCTTACTGACTATCCTGATAGCAAAGAGGAAAGAAGTGTTCGTGCTAGCATTGGAGCTAGGTATATGATGAAAAAAAACTATCCAAAGGCTCTTGAATATTTTCAAGCCCAAATTTCTAAATACCCTGTTGAGGGAACACACACAATACCAACTTATATGATGATGGCAATAACATATAGAAGGATGGGAAGTTATACAGAAGCACTTTCTATTTTTCAAAAGTTTAAAGAAGAGAACCCTAATAATGCATGGGTAAAATGGAAGGTTGTTGATGCAGAAATTGCAGATTGTTACAGAGATCTAGAAGAATTTGATAAATCACTAGAAATAAACCTTAAGATAATAGAGGAGGTTGACCCCCGGGTTCATCCGAGGATTCTTGAATTGGATCTTACTATCTACAACATAGCCTGGATATACGATGAAATTAAAAAGGATTATAAAAATGCAGAGATATGGTATAAAAGGCTGATTAAGGATTATCCTGATAGTGAATTTAAATTTGATGTAAGAGAAAGACTAGAAGAACTTGAAGCTCAAGGTAAACTGTCTACAAACAAGAAAAAACGATGAAGATAAAGTTTTTTCTTTTTCTTTTTATTGGGCTTATTATTAGCCAGAGGCTTGATGCTAAAATTGGAATTCCAGGAGGGCGAAAGTTTTCTGAGAATTGTGAATATTTGCACCATGAAGGGGATCGACTGAAGAATCAACGAGAAAAGATTGAAAGAATCTGCACCAAGCTTAAAATGGCTTCTCCTAAAGATGGTTCTAGTGTTGAAGGTATAGTTAAGGTCTCAGCCGATGCCTTTGGTTATGGCTACATCCCCAAACAGGAAAATACAGAATTTGAGATTTCTGGAGAAGGATATTATACAGTAAAGAAACCTACTGACTATTGCTATGACTTCCTTTATGATACTTCTGATGAGAGCTATATCCCTCCCAATTGCATGATCTCCGCTTGGTGGGACACCACCAAGGTTCCCAATGGTTGGTATTGGATTGATGTATGTGAGACTATCCAATACGGATCACCACCTATTCCTGGATTTATTTTTAGTGAGAAGATAAAGGTCTATGTCAACAATAAGTTTATGGTAAGAATCTCTCCCACAAAACAATATTTTTATAAAGGAGGCATTACAAAATCCCATAAGATAACCATAGAAAATAAGACAAACAAGGAATTTACCGCAAACCTTAGCTTAACCAAGACAAAAGATTCCTCCTGCCTTTCGGTTACCAAAGAACCCGAGAAATCCCTAACCCTTCCCCCTGAAGGAAATGGAGAAACAAGCATAAGTATAACCTCAAAGGATCCATTAAAAGAAGGAGATGACTTAATCCATAGCTTATCTGTCTCCATCCCAGGAATTCCCGATGAGAATATAGAATACCCAACAGGAAAAGAAATAAGGGATATTTCAGAACCAGATACCACCCAACCCAAGATAAAGAAAACAAAAGTTCTTAAAGGGAAGAAGGATATTAGTGGAAACATTGTTGATGCCACCACTGTATATTCCAAAGACTATGAAACAAACAAGATAACCAGCGAGCCAATGGTTGGTGAAGGAAACCTTTTTGTTGAGCTTACATTTGATGAAGAAATGGATAGAGATAAGCCATTAAATGTATTCTTTAGCTCAGATAACCACCCTGTTTCATACTGCTTTTGGTCAAATACCAACACAACCTGGCTAGGTGAATTCTTTATCCCAAGGAATTCGGAATACCAAGGAACACATACCCTATCAATCTCTGATGCAACTGACCTTGCAGGAAATACCTTTGATGCTGACCCAACAACAGAACAAATAGACCCAGATACAAGCAATCAATTCCAAATATTCCTTCCAGATATTGCCTATACACAATGGTCTCCTGTTCCTAATTCAACCAAAAAGGAAGGCTCTACTCGTTTATTAAACATAGAGAGCAAGGAATCAATAAGGCTTTCTGGAGGATGTAATCCCCAATTCTTCCCTGATGGAGAATGGCTTGCTCTTCATGGAGGAGGAACTCCAACAGGTGATGTTGATATATGGAAGATAGGAATAGATGGGAGAAGCCCACAAAACCTAACAAATAGTCCAAAATCAGAGGGAAATTTTCTGATAGCAAAGGATGGAAAGAAAATAATCTTTGAGAGAGAAATAAAGGCAAGCAATCAAGACATCTTTGTTTTAGACTTAGAACAAGGAAAAGAGACAAACCTTACTAATTCAGATATGAAACTAGAATATATCTGGAATATTTCACATACCCAAAAAAAGATTCTCTATTCATCAAAGAGTTATGGTGGAGCAGAACCAGAGGAAATCTGGATAATGGATATGGATGGAAGCAATAAGAGAATGCTTATCTTAGGAAAAGATGAAAATGGAACTAATATATGGATAGATGTTTCCCCAAGGGCAATATTTTCTCCTGATGGTAGCAAGATATTCTATTCAAGGGATGTTTTTACCTATGATAATGAAGGGAAAATAAGTTCAGCTAACATTGAGATATACTCAATAAATGTAGATGGCTCTGATAACAGAAGAATAACCAATACCCCAGAAGAAGATGAGGTTATAAACGACATCAATGATACAAAGCTTTTGTATAAGGTAATAACAAAGAATGGGG
>JBFMDZ010000183.1 GCA_040753555.1 bacterium | reverse complement strand
TTTACATTTTATTGTCACTCACTTTTTTGTAATTTTTACCTCCCCATACCCCTCAATCCCTTATAAATACAAGAAATTCTACTTTCGCTACCACCAATTTCGCCAAGTTTCTGTTGAAGTTGGGTAATAAACTTTGGCAAAAACCTATACTGAAACCAATTGCTTTTTGGTATATCTCCTGTATGAAAATTTAGTGTTTTGACTATAATCTTAAAATTATTCCTAATCCTAAAACAAAAAATCCAATAAACACAATAGATCCCCCAGGGTCCTTGACTACCTCAATAGTAGAAAAATAGCTCTTTGGAATTATTCTTTTAAATGTAATGGGAAAATCCTTATGGTATTCAAAATTCAAAAAAACCCATCCTGTATCTTTTTTGTTTTCTTTGGATATTTCTACCTTTATTGCTGGATTGTTGAAATTAAAAGACCTAGTTTGTGCCACCCCATCTATTATAACAAAATCTGGCAAGAAATCTAAAACCTTGATTTTTATGTCATCTACCTTGAATTCATCGCCTATATTTTTTACCAAAAATTCTTTATTGTCCATTGCAATTATTATATCAAAAGAGGTAACCCCATAATCCATCTGATAGAACCTATATCCTCCAAAGGAAAATGGGTGATTAACAAGGATTTTAAAAGATGCAACCTTTGTTTTATCTTTATACAAAACAATATCTGAACGGAATTCTTTTGGGCTTTTATCTTCGTAATGGGTAATTTTAAAAGAAGAAAGCATTATAGAATAATTGGTTTTTGGTATAGAAACCCTATCCCCTTCATTTATCTTTATAATTTCCCTGAAAGAAAAGAAATGACTTAAGGCTCCTCCAAGCAAAATAATGATAATTCCCAAATGACAGAGCCAATAAGAAATCCCCCTTTTCCCTCCAAAAACAAAGCAAAGGATAATGCTTATTACAATAGAAAGGCTTGAAAAAAGAAGAAGATAAGGAGAATGAAAACCCCCTATTCCTTGTGTTATAATAAGGAAGCCTAGCAATACCAGAGTCCATTTAAGTAGAATTTTCATATCCGTCTTAATTTCTTGTGATAGGATATTGCAAACCTGTGTGCCTCATCCCTTATATTTTGAAGAAAAGAGGCTTCAATAGGAATTGGCTCTTTATCTTTAAGGAAAATTCTATCAGGCTCTTTTGCAATTGATGCGACATTTATGTTTATATCAAAAGATTTCAGGGTATCTATTGCAACATTAAGATGACCTTTTCCACCATCTATAAGAATAAGGTCTGGAAGCCTTTTATTTTCCTTGATAAGCCTTTTAATCCTCCTTTCTAATACCTCCCTTATCATTCTATAGTCATCTGGTCCCTTTGTTCTTATTTTAAACCTTCTATATTCATCCCTATTTGCTATGCCATTTTCAAATACAACAAGGGAGCCGACTGCATAATTGCCAGAGATATTTGATATATCAATTGCCTCTATGCATTTTGGAGAAAATCCAAGAATATCAAAAATCCCATCCCTTATTTGTGCATTTCTTAAAGCAAAAAGCTCTGCATTCTTTTTTGCAAGGATAAGCAATTCCATTTTTTTTCCCCTCTTTGGTATTGTAATTAAAACCCTTTTTCCTTTTATCTTTGAAAGAGCCTTCTCAATTAGTGCCTTATCCTCTATATCGCTCTCAATTATTATCTCATCTGGTGTGTTTGTTGTAAATAAATAAAATTGCTTTATAAAACCAGATATAGCATCTTCTTGATATGATATGATGCAGGGGTATTCTCCTATTAGTTTTCCCTCCCTTATTACAAGGACAAAGATTGCAGAAGGAATGGTTGATTGTCCAATCACATCATAGTTTATGGGCCTTGTAAAGAATGCCTTTTGAGATTCACATATGGACTTTATGGCAATAATTTCATCCCTAATCTTTCCTGCATCTTCAAAATTTAATTTAATTGCCTCATTTTTCATTCTTTTTTCAAGGCTTTTAAGAAGAATTTTATGGCTTCCAGAAAGAAAAACAATTACATCCTTTATATTTTTGTTATATTCAGCCTCTGATATTTCTCCCTTACAGGGTGCAATACATTGTCCTATATGGAATAAGAGACAGGGCTTATTTGGCATCTTCTTGCAAGACCTTATTTTAAAAACCTCCTTTGCTATCTTTATTGTTTTTCTTAAAATCCCTGCTCTATATGGACCAAAAAAATAGCCATCTTTTGTTAACCTTCTTGTTGTTAATATCCTTGGAAATGCTTCTTTTGTTATCTTTATAAATGGGTATGCCTTATCGTCCTTCAGAGAGACATTAAATTTTGGCTTATATTTTTTTATAAGGTTTGCCTCAAGTAACAAAGCCTCAAGCTCTGAATCGCACAAAAACCATTCTATAGAGGCAATGTGTGAAACAAGGATTTGTTGCTTTAATGATTTTGGGCTAATGTATTGAGAAAGCCTTTTCTTAAGAGAGCCTGCCTTTCCAATGTAAATTGGCTTATCTTCCTTATCCTTAAAGATATACACACCAGGCTTATTTGGTGCATCCTTTAATTCCATTATGCTTTTTTGATAAGAACATTTATTGGAATGGAGATATTAAGTTTTTTCCTTAAAAACCTCTTTATTCTCTTAAGAAAATTTTCTTCTGTAAAAAGGGGATTATTTACAAATAAAGTAAATGTTGGTGGAGAGGGGTTTGTCTGTGTTGCATAGTATATCTTTGGTCTTTCTATTTTAAATTGGGATATAGCCTTATTCAAAAGGCTTGTTTTTATAGATATATTTAGGCTTTCTGAAAGGCTATATGTTTCATTAAGGAGGGTTTTTATTCCTATACCAGTAATGCAAGAGGTAAAAAGGATATTGGGAGAATCCAAAAATGGAAGGCTTTTTAAAATATAAGCCCTATAATCGCTCTTATCTGCTTTTATAAGGTCTAATTTATTGACAACAATGATATAGGGGACAAATTGAGATTCTATCTCCTCAATAAGCCTTTTTTCCTGGCTAGTAAGCCCCTCAAACCCATCAATAAGGAGCCAAACAATATCTGCCTTTTTTATACACCTTTTTGCGGATGCAACATAACCTGCCTCAATCCTTGATGCAATCTTTTTCCTTATCCCTACTGTATCAACAAGGGTAAATTCCCTATCTTTGAATGTAAAACCCTCTATTATAGAATCCCTTGTTGTTCCCGGTGTAGATGAAACAATTACCCTTTGCTTTTTTGTTATAAGATTAAGTAAAGAGCTTTTTCCAACATTTGGCCTTCCAATAATGGCAATATTTATCCCCTCTACCTCTGTCCTCTGGTGCTCTGGTGCTCTGGTGCTCTGGTGCTCTGCCCTCTGCCCTCTATCTCTTATCTCATCCAAAAGCTCGTCAATATTTATCCCATGGTCGCTTGATATAGGAATTAAAGGAAGCCCTAGCTTATAAAAATCTGCCAAATCGCTTTCCTTGTATGGCGTTTTATCCATCTTGTTTACAACAAGCAAAACATCCTTTCCCCTCTTTCTTAAAGAATTGAGGATTTCAATATCACCTGGCAAAATTCCATCTTTTCCATCAAGAAGGAGGATAATTAAATCTGCCTCCTTTATCGCAAAATCCACCTGCTCCTTTATCTTACCTGCAATGTCTGTTTTCTCATTATCTATTCCGCCTGTATCAATAAGGGTAAAGGAGAATTTTCCCCAGATTGCCTCTCCATAATTCCTATCCCTTGTTATCCCAGGCTCTTTGTCAATAAATGCTACTTTTTTTCCAATAAGCCTATTAAAGAGGGTTGATTTTCCAACATTTGGTCTTCCAACAATACAAACCTTAAACATTAAAGGGTATAATATCCTTTTAAATCTCTCAAAAAGGAGGACAATCCAGACAGATGCAACAAATAAATTATCTCACAGAATTATTAGAATTTCAAGGATTTTTTGTAAGGGGGGTAGAAAGAAGAAAGAATGTAACTATTCAGTCATTACAGAGAGAAACGGAGAATGGATGAATTGGAGAGAGGGAGAAGGGGAGAAAGGGAGAATCTTAAGAAGGGGAGAAATTTCTCCGTTTCACAGAAAAAGGGGAGAATGGG
>JBFMDZ010000182.1 GCA_040753555.1 bacterium | reverse complement strand
TTTGTGATGGCGTAAGGTTGGCAATGGTGGGAGGGTTGTAATCTGGGGTAATGTATGGCTTAAGGAAGACCTTCTCCATAACCTGGGCAAGGACAAGGTCAGAGTCAGAGGTGGGGTTGGTTTTGTGAGCAAGGATTGTCTCTTCAAATATTTGAGAAAGCCTTGTCTCATTTGAACAATAAATCTCTATCTCATAATTGTTATTCTGATTGGAGATAAAGTATCTCTGTAAGATTCTTTCATCCCTTGCTGTTTTAATCGCCTCAAGCCATATCTTCATATCATCATCCATATTTCCACCTGATATATCTTTAGGCCTGGGAGAAACATCTATGGGAGGAACTTCCTTTGGGGTTGGGTTATTGAGCCAGTTAGAGATAACTGTTTTTGAAATATCATAGTTTTCTTTGGCAATCTTTCCTGTCCCTGTTCCTGGCCAGTCAGCAAGAAAGGCTTGGCTACCCCTTCTTATTGCACATTGAAATTGCCGACAATGAACAAGGAATCCCCAGGTATCAATGGATGAGATTATGTCCTCTATGGGGCATTGAGAGTTGACATCGCTAATAGCTCTATTTTTAAACCCCCTATCTGTTTTGTCTGTTAAGTCAGGAGGAGGATTTCTCTTTAACTCAATCAGCCTCTTATTCACCAATGCCCTCCAGATAAGCTCTGGGTTTGTATTTATTCTTATCCTCTGGGCAACATTTTCTGCAACCTTTCCCCTAGTAAGGTAAAGGTAATAATCCATATCGTATTCTACATTTGTATGGTATTGCTTTAAAGGCCATGAACCCTCGAGATAATGTTCAGGTATGGTAAGAAAATCTCTATTGTGGGCAACCCAGTCTCCTCCAATGTGTGCGCCAAAGCCCCTCCAGTAAGAATCACTAGCATATCCTGTGCAGAGCTTCATAATATAGGCAAAGTTTTCTTTATCGTCCAAGAAGTCAGAGTTTTTCGGTCCTTGAGGGTCTGTTATTTTAGCTGGAAGTGGAGAATGTGCCCTATTTCCCCATTCCTTTTCATAGAGCCTAAAGATAGAAGGAAGATCATCGCCACCACCTGCCCAGAATAGGTCTGGGTTCATACTGTTAATAAACATTGCCTCATTCCCTGAAGATACTGAATCTTGGGTTAGCCAATAATGGGTAATTGGACCCCAGGAAAATCCATCCCTTAACCCAAATACAAGGATTAAGCTTAAAAATAGCTTCTTCATTTTATTTTTCCTCCTTTTTTATTTTATTACCGGCACCCAGTGCCAACCGGATTTTGTAAATCCATAATCTCCTTTTAACCATTTTAGACGAGGTGGAGCCTCATAGCTTAAAAGTGCAATGCTTCCACCATGATGAGTCTCTTCTGAAATACTATAACCAAAACTTACCTTTAGCTCATTTCCCTTAAACTGAACATAAAATGGCAGATTAAGCTTTTCGCATCTCTCACCTCCGTATCCAATCCAGTCCTTGGGAATATCAACACCTGGTTCTGGTTTTTCAGGAACTATCTTATCCTCATAGGTAAGCTTGTAATCCTCAATTACAGTCTTTGGGTTGATTTTGATGGGTCGGGATGAATCTGCCTTTGTATTACTACTAAATCTAATATTTTCTGTTTCCTCCTTTTTCAAAAGCTGAGGTATATATATATATAGCATCTTACCATATTCTGTGTCTATTAAATCTATTTTGAAATTTGAATAATATTTTATCTTTTCTTCCTCAGGAGAAACCTTTTCTTCATAAAACTGCTTCATTGCCCTTTTATACTCCTCATCGCTCAATCCGTGCTCTTTATACCACACCTTATTTCTTTTACAATGATTTTTATAATCTTTGATGCTCTCATTGTAATAATACTCTGCATTATTTAAAGCAGAAGCAAGGGTTTCTTTCAACCACCTTAATATCTTCATATCCGGCTTTCCCTTGTAATGGGGAAAGGGAAGGTATAGGGTTATATCGCTTGCACCTTCAGGGGCTTGAATGATAAAGTTATAATTAACATAATACCTTCCAGACGGCCACATAACCGCATCATATGGATTAAGAAAGAATTTATAACACCCTCCACAAACTATCAAGAACAGAACAAAGATTAGCTTTTTCATCACCTTCATTTTACAATTTACAATTTAAAATTTACAATTTACAATAATTTTTGACTTTTGACTTGTAATTTTGCATTTTGAGTTTTGCATTTTGCATTTCTTTTGCCACCCAATCAGAGGCAATATGGCTTCCCCATCCTTTCCAGTGTGAAGCCTCTGCACCACAGAGCTTCATAATATAGGCAAAGTTTTCTTTATCATCGGAAAAGTTATAATTCTCGTTTCTAGGGTCTGTTATTGTAAGGCTTGGAAGAGGGCAATGTGCCCTGTTTCCCCATTCCTTTTCATAGAGCCTAAAGATAAAAGGAATATCATCGCCACCACCTGCCCAGAACAGGTCTGGGTTCATACTGTTAATAAACATTGCCTCATTCCCTGAAGATACTGAATCTTGGGTTAGCCAATAATGGGTAATTGGACCCCAAGCAAATCCATCCCTTAACCCAAATACAAGGATTAAGCTCAAAAATAGCTTCTTCATTTTATTTTTTACCTCCATTTTTATTTTATTACTGGCATCCAATGCCAGCCTGATTTGGTAAAGATAAATTTTTCTTTTGGACTATAATACCTTAAAAGTATAATACTTCCACCATGATGGGCACATTCTGAAATCGTATAACCAAAACTTACCTCTAGCTCATTTCCCTTAAACTGAACATAAAATGGCAGATTAAGCTTTTCCCATATATTACCCCACTCCTCAATCCATTCCTTGGGAATATCAACACCTGGTTCTGGTTTTTCAGGAACTATCTTATCCTCATAGGTAAGCTTGTAATCCTCAATTACAGTCTTTGGGTTGATTTTGATGGCTCGGGATGAATCAATATCAAATTTCATATTACCTCCTTTTAATTCAGGGATATATATATACCATTTTCCCATATTGGGTATCTATCAGATCTAATCTAATCTTTGAATAGAATTCTAAACGCTTCTCTTCAGGGCGCACTTCTCGTTCATAAAATTGTTCCATTGCCTCTTTATATTTCTCATCACTTAATCCATGCTCTTTATACCACTTTTTGTTTCTTCTACAATGATCTATATATCTTTTAAACGCATATTCTCGGTAATATTTCCGACTTTTTAATTCTTTTGAAACCCCCTTTTTTAACCACTTCAAAATCTTCATATCCGGCTTTCCCTTATAATGTGGAAAGGGTAAATAAACTGTTATATCTTTCGCATCTTCTGATTGAATGGTAAGGCTATAATAGACATCATAATGACCAGAGGGCCACATAACTGCATCATATGGATTAACCAAGAATTTATAACACCCTCCACAACCAATCAGCAACAAACCCCAGATTAGCCTTTTCATCATTTCACCTCAACATTATCAATTTCCTTGCTATCCGCTCCCAAGCCATTATTTGGCTTGGCAATGACTTTTATTTTATAACTTCCCGGAGGGGCAATGAGGATGTCATAGGGGTTGATTTCGCTTTTATCAATTACCCCATACCATACCTCAGTTTGATTCCCTGCTGGTCTATCTGCCAAGTTAATCAGGGTTTTTACCAGCTTGCCATTTGCATCAAGGATTTCTATGGTTATCTTTGCCTCAGTATGCAAGAGGTAAGAAATCTCTAATTTTGCATTCTCTCCATAGGGATTGAAGGAAAGAGGGGTTGCAGTAAGGTTAGAGATAAGGGAAACCAATAATGTTCCTGAGACATTACAGGGTTTATAGATTGTATTTCCAGGGAATATTGCCTTAACCAGAAGCCCTCCTCTTGGAGAATTTTGGGGAACAGAATAGCTATGGGAAAACTTTCCCTCTATATTGGTTGTCTTTGTTGCTACATAGCTTCCTTGAATGTATATTCCAACCGAGGCATTTGGGATAGGGTCATTAAACCACCCACCCTTATCCCACTCAAGCCTTCCTGAGATAATTGTTGAATTACCTGGCATTACCTCATTAGGATTGATACTAAATTGGTTTATTACGC
>JBFMDZ010000181.1 GCA_040753555.1 bacterium | reverse complement strand
ACATTGGGATTTCATTTGTCATTGGGATTTGGACATTGGGATTTTTATTCTTTGGCTTCATTATTTTCCTTAACATTATCTAAACATATACATTCCTTATTTCCCTATAGGGTGAATAGTTACGAAATAATTAAAGTTGGCTTATTGATACTTTTAGCAATATCTATATTTCTTTTAATCTGTAAAAGCTCTATTTCAGCCTTTTGTACCTCTGGACTATTTTTAATTGCTTCATCAATACTTTTGTCAATATTCTCGTTTAAAACCATAGCTTCAATTTCTTCATTTAATTCAATCTCAATATCCTCATTTAATCCAAGAAGTTGTAAGAGCTTCCTTTGAGAACCCCCTTTTTCTTCTTGTGCCTGAATTAAAAAATCCCTATCACAAGATAATTGCATTTGGGCATTCATTACATCTAATTTTGGAACATAGCCTAATTTCAGCCTAGATTCTGTCCATTTTAATAATTGCTTGGATAGATTTACCTGTTCTTCTGTTTGTTTAACTAATCTTTTGATTCGTATGAGCTGATAGTAATTATTGATAACATCAAAAACCAATTGTTCTTCTGTTAATCTATAATCTATATTTGCCAATTTAAATTCCTCCTCACCATTTATAAATGGTAATCTCTGTTGTAGCCTTCCTTCTCTACTTAAAGGCTGGTTTAATTCTATGGAAATAAATGGATTACTTAAGAATTTTTCAGATGAAGGGATTTTATTTTTACTCAACCCATATCCTTGCGATAGTGTCAAAAGCCCAGAGGAGGGAGTAATCTTTGACCAAGTAGAGCCTAATGATGTAAGGTATGTATCTTGGGTAGATGAAGCAAGGGAGGTTTTGCTTCTTTTCTTTTGAGCCTTTGATTCTAAAGCAACATTGAGTTGATGCTTCTTATAAATTGCTTCCAAATTTCGCTTTGCTACCTCAAGATTGTTATTTGCATTTTTTATATTTGGATTATTAAATAAGGCAATGGATATTGCATCTTTAAGCGAAATGGTCAGTTTCTCCGAGGCATTACCTATGCTTGAAAAGAATATTGCAAAACCAAGGATGATAATTTTACTCCTCAAACCAGTCAATAAGGTATTTCTTGGAAGGGCTATCTCTTTGCCCTAATGTTTTAGAAGAAGAGGGGTCTTTTAGAGAAAAAGAGAACCATCCAGGGTTATATTTATCCAGCAATTCCTCTAAATTTTCTGATTGAACCTCTCTAATAGTGCCATAATCAATAAGATTCCATTTCCCTGTAGTTTTATCTTTATATACACAAATAGCATGGGTTAAGGATGTAGCTATTATTCCACAGGTATAAGCTTCATAGCCATGCTCTCTCAAAGCATAAGCTTCAAACCCCATCTGTTCAGTGCAATTTCCCCCTTTTAATTCAAAAACTCGGGAAGGGAGGTAAATCTTAAAAAGGTCATCATTATGGTCATCAAGATACCTAAAATAATTATCTGTATACCAGGCTACCTTATCAGGGGAGTCAAGGAGGCTTATAGTTTCCTCAAAGCCTAATGAGGAGAGATTAGCAGGAGGATTAGACCATTCTCCCCTTTGAGAAGGACCAGAAGATGTAGTTGGAATGCTTATTTTTCTATCTTGAATAACATCCTTTAGTATCTCTGGATTCTTTCCCCCTAATGTAACTTGAATTCCATAGGTTTCTTTGTTATTTTTGCTATTTGCCCAAAATAGAGAAAGACTGAATTTTGAAAATTGTCTCTCAAATTGCACTCCATACTGGTTTTGTTCATATCCAAAAAGGCCTTCAAGAGACCAATTATTTAATGAAAGAGAAAGAATAGACCTTTTTCCTTGGTCAAAGGCATCTTGAGAGTAAAGTTGTGTCTTTAAAGGAAAATAAGAGGATACCTCAATCCCTTTTCTTTTTAAGCCTACCATTGCCTCATAGTTTTGCAAAGGGGTTATTGGCGCATAGGATGAGGTTTGCATAAATCCGTTTATTCCTCCATTTATTACACCCCTTTCTACATCAAAGCCAAAGTAGCCCCTTAAAAAGCTCATCATTCCAACAACATATCCCAAGTGCTCTTCATCCCATAACTTAGGAGATGGAATAGAAAGAATGCCCTTTGTTCCTATGTTCCATTTTATGGAATTTAAGGCTGACTCAAGCTTTCTATTAAGGGTAAAAATATAGGCAGTTGTTGGTTCTTTACTATATGAATTCCAATCTGGAATAAATAGGGATTTAAGATATGCTATTCCAATCCCCTCTTCTGTAATATACCTTGCTTTTTTAAATACCCTTCTTTCATTTTTTCTATCTATCTTGAGAAGAATAGAATTTTTTAAGAGATTATCTTTGTTAATATGGGATATTTTAAAGGACATTCCATCTTTTTCAACCCTAAATCCTGTTTCAATGATTTCTCCCAGGTTTTCCCTTTTTAAGATTAACCTTGTCTTTATACCTTTGTTAAATCCTTTATTGTAGATTATATCTTTTGTCCCTAAGGTTAATGTAGATTGAGTAAAGCAAGGTAAAGAAATGCATAAAATTAATCTTTTCATCTTATTTATTCTTTTCAATATTATATCATCTTTCTAGCTGACACTGGAAGGGATAGAGAAATTCGTTGAAATTAATTCTTTAGCGTTCTCTATCCCTTCTTTAAGTTAAGCATTTACGGTGTCTCTGTAATTTTTATGGTTGCCCTCTTTGAATCATCATTAGGACTTGCATTTCTATCCACAGAAACCCTCCCTTCAATCCAACCAGTTCCTATATCTTCTACTTGTGGTATGCGCTGGAAAAAGTAACAGTAGTCTGAGGTTCTTATCTTATATGTTGAAGAGACAGAAAGAAGTGGTTTTCCATTAGCTGGCATTACAGTCCAAGTAACAGTCATATCGTGGTTGCATTCTTTTCCGTTGTTCTTTACTACAACAACAGCATATGCGGTATCTCCTGGGCAAATTACATTTCGTGGTCTATTAATAACTTCGGGTGGTCGTGGTTTTGATGCAGGAACAGGGAGGATAGAGTAGTAATTTACTATTCTATAAGCAACAGTATAAACATCAGATACAGTAACATCATGGTCGTGTTTAAAGAAAGAACAACCACATAACATAACACCAACAATGCTCATTACTACTACGAATATTCTATTCATCTTTTCTCACCTCCTCTCCTTTCTAGGAGCTATTATTTTTTACCTTAAAGTTTAATCTATTTTAATTATACCATATATGCTTAAAAATGTCAAGAAAAAAATTTAATGAATTTATCCTATCGTCTCTTGTTTTTATCCCTTAAATGAGGTAAAGTAAATTCCTATGAAATTAGAGGCTATGTTAGGAAGAAAGATTCAACAAATAAGGAAGTCTTTGGGGTTGTCACAAGAGGCTTTGGCTAATAAATCAGACTTACATCCAACCTATATTGGCAGAATAGAAAGGGGGGAGGTAAGCCCTACAATCAATGTTCTTAATAAAATTGCAAATTCCCTTGGTCTTCCTTTAGATAACCTCCTTTCTTTTGAAAAAGAAAAAGAAAGCATCCCTGATTTTTTTGAAACCATAACTTTATCTCAAAAGGCTTCTCCCAAATATCTGGATTTGATAAAAAGGGTGTTAAAAGAAATAATAAGGTGGGAGAAAGAAAATCGTTAAAAGGAACAAAAAAACCCTTAATCTTTTTGAAGAGATACTAGCTAGCCTTGTAAAATGGCTAGAGGAAAATAAATAATCCTTAAAGGACATATTCTTTTACGATGATAACTTTGCCTCTGACAAAGAGAGGACAAAAATCCTTCTTGAGGTAATAGCAAAAAAGGGGATTTTTCCAAAACAAAATGAGAGGCAAAGCATAAAGAGGCTTAAGGTATTTTTAACGAGCTTCTAAAGAAGAAAGAAACCCTTGTCTATCCTTAATTTATGTTATCCACAAAAAACCCCGTAGAACCAATATTTTTTTGTTTTTTATTTTCCCTGCTTTTATTACTTCCTCATTCTAATCCCAAGAGCCTTCCTCCCTGATAGACAATGAAGGATACTACCCAGGCAACTGCTGTGGTATAAAATGCAGTAAAAGCTGCCCAGGCCCAGGAATTTGTCTCCCTCTTTATCACGGCAATCGTAGCTATGCAGGGTATATAAAGCAGAACAAAGATCATAAGGGCATAAGCAACTAATGGAT
>JBFMDZ010000180.1 GCA_040753555.1 bacterium | reverse complement strand
TCCTTATTTAGGGTAAATCTTATTCCACTTTTTACACCCTGCTTCTTTAAAATTCGCAATCCTTGTAAGGCTTTATCAAATGAACCAGAAATTCCCCTAAATCTATCGTGTGTTTCTTTTATTCCATCAATGCTTATTCCTATATACTCAAAACCCCCATCTTTTATTTTAATAGCAATATCATCTGTAATAAGAGAGCCATTTGATGAGAGACAGGTTTTCATCCTGTAAGTTTTTGCATAGGCATTAAGTTCAAATAGGTACTCATAAAACAAAGGTTCTCCACCCGAGAAAAGCAAGACCTTAAAATCCAAAGATGCTAATTCATCTATAACATTAAAAGCCTCATCCTTGCTTAATTCATCCTTTTTATTTTCCCCTGCATCAATATAGCAATGTTTGCAAGAAAGATTACATTTTCTTGTGAGATTCCAAACAGCTATTTTTGATGGAAGGACCTCTTGAAAAGAGTCGGTAAGAAGCCTGGTAAATCTAATCATCTCTTTTTATCTTAAAAGGGCTAAATTTAGAAAGTGAAAGAATGAGGCCAATTGGGCATAAAAGCCTACACCAATACCTACTTGTAAATGATGAGAGAAAAAGAAATATTCCAAAAACAAATGGAATCCAGTAATAACAAGATAGAAAAAAGGAAGCATCAAGGTCAAAACAAAGGATTAGAATAAAGACAAGGAATACATATTTTATTGCAGGATGAGAATAAAGATGTGCATCAGAACCAGAAATCCTTCTTGAGATATTGTTTGTTATATCTTGAATTGTTCCAGATGGGCATATAAATCTACAGAATAGCCTTCCAAAAAGGCTTAAGGGAATTGCAATGTAAAGGATTGGATTCCTTAAGGTTTTTGCAGGGCAATATAAAAGATTGCAGCCTGAACAGGCAATCCAGGGAAGCGAATATGGGCAGAATTTAATGGGAATAAGAATGGGAAAGAGAAGGATAAGGGATATGAACTTTATTATCCTTCTGATAATGAATAGCCTTTTACCACAATTTTGAATTTTAAATTTTAAATTTTGAATTTCTTTCATTTAAAACCTCGCCTTAATTGCTAGATTTGTATGTGTTTAGCTGACCTTATTAGTTTAGACATTTCAATAAAAATTCAAAACTTAAAACTCAAAATAACAACTAAAAATTCAAAATCGTTGATAGTCTATAGACCATAGACGATAGACCATAAACGATAGACGAAGTAATAAATCCTTACTTAAGAATCTTGCATTTTTCGTTTTGCATTTTGTATTTATCTCACTCTCGTCCACCTAAACACATACCTTTAATTTTATCCTCAAAAACATTTTTTAGACGATAGCCAACAATGGTTTCTTTTATGTCTCCGTTTTTATCAATAATAAAAGTAGTTGGAATACCTCTTATCCCACCGTAATCCTGAACAATTCTATCATTACCCATTACTATGGGATAATTTATCTTCATCTCTTCCACGAATTTCTTAACAGAAGGTGTATTGCCTCCATCAAGACAAACACCTACAATAGCTAATTTCCCCTCATACTCATTCTGTAATTCTATAAAATCAGGAATTTCTGCCCTGCAGGGTGGACACCAGGTCGCCCAGAAATCCAATATAATCACTTTACCTTTTAGACTGGAAAGGGTTAAATTATTATCATTGATGGCAGGTAATGTAAAATCAGGTGCATTGCCCCATTGTGGTTGTTTTCTTTCAATCTTCTGCTGAACCTTTTCAGCTACAGGAAAGGTTTTATATTTTCTTTTAATGTCGTAATTGGTTTGAGATTTATCTTCTGTAATATCCTTTTTTTCAACATGAGCCGACTTCTCTTCAGGTGGTACTTTATTTTTACCACAAGCACTAAACAACACTGTAAAACCAATTAAAACTATTAAATATTTTTTCATAGCACCCTCCCAAACAAAATTAATATACCTATAATGATAAGTACTACGCCGCTGAATACTGATATTACCGAAATAAACCTCTTCACTTTACTAAACATTTTCAAAACCCTATCTACTGCCAATCCTGTTATCAGAAATGGTAGTGCTAATCCAAAAGAGTAACTGCTTAATAGCAATATACCCTGTGACAAAGTTTTTTTTGTTGCAGCAAGGGTTAATATTGACCCGAATATTGGTCCGATACAGGGGGTCCAACCAACAGCAAATGTCATTCCTACAATTAAAGAACCAAACCCGCCTAATACCGGTTTATCTTTCAGATGTATCCTTTTCTCATATTCCAGAAACTTTATTTTGAACAACCCAACAATATGTAATCCAAAAATAATGATTACTATACCACCGATTGCCCTCAATATTTTTTGATTTTTGATAATAACACTGCCTACAGAAGTTGCAGAAGCACCCAAAGCAATGAAAATAATTGAGAACCCTAAAATGAACAATAGGATGTTACCAAGTATTTTCTTTGTATTACTTTTTATAGAACTATCCATCAACTTATCCATAGATAGACCTGTAATGAAACAAATATATGCTGGAATCAATGGCAAAACACACGGTGAAAAAAACGACAATACACCAGCAAGAAAGGCAACCAAAATAGAAATTTGTTGTTCCATTTTTGTTTTTTAATCAATCACTATTTTTGAACCAGCAGAAATTTCTATAAAATCATCTTTAAATTGTTGTTGAAACATTTTAACTGCTTTATCTCCTGTACAATGACAAGGGGCCACTTTTTCTATCCCGAAATTTTTAAATTCATTAACTATCCATATTACTTCAGATGATGGTTTATCATGGAGATGAAACCCTCCAAGAACCAGATGTAGGGGTTCAGCAAAATGCTCCTTTACTCTTTTAATAATTTCAATAATCCCCGGGTGTGAACAGCCGGTTATTATTGATACCTTTTCATTTCTGATTATCAATGATTGTTCCACAAGTGGCTTACCGTCATATTCTCCAATAATTTCACCTGTTGTAAATATATTTTCTTTTATCCTGGTAATATCCTGACACTCAACAATTGTAGCATTAAACTTATTTAATTTTTCTTTAAACTCTTTACTGAAACTCTGGCAAATGAAAACCTTCATATCCGGGTTTTCTTGTAAGATATTCCATAAACCACCATAATGGTCCCCGTGTTCGTGAGAAACAATAACATATTTCAAACCGTTCGTGTTAATATTTAATCTTTTAAGATTTCTTTTTAGAATTCTTCCATTTGAAAATGTATCAAAAAGTAAATCATTGTCCATAAGGAAAGAAACGCCCCAGCCAACAAATAACCTCTGTAATCTTGTGGATGCCTCTGCAATAATTTTTATTTCCATTTTACCCAGCTTTTAATCATTTTTTAATGAAATGACAAAAGGCCACATTAGATTCATCTCCTGCACACACCTCCATCAGAACAGGGTGGGGTATCGCATCTTTCTGTTTTGCCACAGCAGGTCTTGCCACCTTGCGAGCTGATTATCTTACCACTTGTAGAGATAAAACTTTTAGAAATTACCTTGTCTAACTTCTCACTTTCACAAAAGCTACATTTAATTTCAGGTGCATCCACAGTAACACCCACTAAAAATTCGCTTACCTTACCGCAGTCTTTACATTTATATTCATAAATGGGCATAATAGTTCCTCCTATAATCGCAAAAGATAATCTGCAATAGCACGATATAAAGTGCTTACTGTAAGAATTGCACAATGCAAATGGTCTTCCGGTAAACAACCATTTAATTTCTTAATCACTTCTTGAGCCGATATTGACAATACCTCGTTGATAGTCTTACCTATAGCTAAATTTGCAGTCATAGCTGCACAGGCTTTTGTAGCATCACAGCCATTAGTGAAATATTCAATCTCAGTAATTTTGTTATCCTCAAAACTTAAGTAGAATTCCATCTCGTCTCCGCAAGGGCCTTTGATATATGCAGAGCTTGTCACAGCATTCATCTTGCCGAATAATTCCTGGTCATTGAGAAATTTTACTACTTCTTATAGCAAAAACTCAAGTAGATTTTCTTTGTCTTCGTATTTATTCATCGTCTCATCCTTTTCTTTAATTTTGAAGCATCTCTTAAGATTTTCATAACCTCTTCTTTTACTTTTGTATCTTTATATTCTAATATCGTTTTACCCTCTACCATTGCCTCAACAACAGATTTATCAAATCCAATCTTTCCAATTAAAGAAATAGCG
>JBFMDZ010000179.1 GCA_040753555.1 bacterium | reverse complement strand
CAATCACCAAAAGCATTATATTGCTTATGATTATGGAAAAGATATCCTTAAGGTTAAGAAAAATGCTATTCTTTTCTTAGAGGGATGGAGACCTGATGAGCCCATTTTCTATCTTAAATATCTTCAGTATATTGAAGAATTCCGAAAGGATGTGAAGTTTATCGAAATTAAGCATGTATCCCCCTTTCTTATAGAAAGCAATCTTAAAAAAGGGCCAGTTTATATAAGAAGGGACTCTAATGTAAATTATAGTGGATACCTTTTAATTCCCGAGGGAGTTTTTCAAAGGGTTGTAAAGGAAGACAAAGAAGGAATTAAATGGTTTTTTGAAGGACTTAAAAATAGACCTAAATTTACCATCGGAAAGATAAAATCCCTTGTTAAGCAAGAAATAACCTTTGAAGATATGCAACGGCTCGAGGCATATTTTAATTATTGTAAAACCTTTTACGACAGAGGGCTTTATTATCATTCCTTTGCTATGTATGAAAATGCTATTTTTGAACTTAAAGAGCCATTAGTGATATTAAAAGAATTGGGAATAGAGGATTTTGAAAAAATATATGAGAAGATAAAAGGAAGAAATTATGCAAGCTATATAAAGACAAGCCTTAATTTATATAAAGAGATTGTTGGGTTATATACACTTGCTCTTTTTGAGAAAGCTAATATCTTTTATAGCCAGAAAGCTTTTGACAAGGCTATTGAGGGGTATGAAATGGTTTTAAAACTTGACCCAAACAATATTCAAGCAAAACAAATGCTTGAGGAATGCAAAAAATCCCTTGACAAAAATTAGGGTGATATTGTAACCTTTTGTAAAATGAAAAACATAAATCATTTGGTGGCACAAACAGCGCAGAGAGAGAGAGAGAGAGAGTAACTCGCCAAAAAGGTTTTTATATAAAATCCACAGAAACAGGTTCAGTTTTGAGCCTGTTTTTTTTATTCAAAATTGGAAGTGTGAAATGAAAAGACAAATTTTTGTGTCTTTAGTAGTTTTAGGGGTTGTTTTGGGAGTGAGAGTTTATGCAACTGATTTGTATGTGCCAGGAAGCTATACAACTATTCAAGCAGCAATTAATGCCGCAACCACTGGAGACACAGTCTGGATTGACCCTGGGACATATACAGGGCCTGGAAATAAAAACCTAGATTTTTCTGGAAAGGCAATCTATGTAAGGGCAAAGGCTGGAGCAGAAAATACTGTTATTGATTGTGAGGGTTCAGGAAGGGGGTTTTATTTTCATTCAAGTGAAACTTCTGCTTCTATTGTGGATGGGTTCACGGTAAAGAATGGCTATGTTACTGGTGATTGGCCTAGTAGTTGTGGTGGTGGGATTCTCTGCTATTTTTCTTCCCCAATCATCACGAACTGCATTCTGTTAAACAACACCACAACTTGGTATGGAGGTGGGATTTATTGCTATAATTCTTCTCCAACCATTACCAACTGCACCATTTCCAATAACACAACAAATTGGAAGGGCGGTGGGATTTCTTGCTATAATTCCTCTTCAATTATCACAAGCTGCACAATCTCAGGAAATACAGTCATTAGCGGAAATGGTGGTGGAATAGCCTCTTCAGAATCTTCTCTTTCTATTACAAATTGTACAGTAATAGGAAATATAGCCAACATTGGTGCCTATGGTGGAGGTCATGCTGGTGGAATTCTTTGCCATTCTTCTTCTTCCTCCATTACAAACTGCATAATATTAGAAAACATAGCTGGCTCCTATTATGGTGGTGGAATTGATTGTGTTGAACATGATTCTTCAATCATCACAAATTGCATAATTTCAAGGAATCAAGCTTACCTGGGCGGTGGTGGAATTTATTGCGATCTTTCTTCTCCATCTCTCATAAATTGTGTAATTATAGAAAATCAAACCCAATATAATACTACTTATGGTGGTGGTCGTGGTGGTGGAATTCTTTGCCATTCTTCTTCTCCTTCCATTATCAACTGTACAATATCAGAAAATATGGCTAACTACAATGATGGTGGGGGAATTGGTGTTTATGATAATTCTTTTCCTTCTATTGTAAACTGTATAATTTCAGGGAATACAACTCCTTTCAATGGTGGTGGAATCGCCTGTGATAATCCTTCTTTAACCATCAGTTATGATAATTTTTGGAACAATAGCCCACAGAACTATTATGGAATTACAGACCAAACAGGAATCAATGGAAATATCTGCCTTAACCCGCAATTTGTTAGCACATCAACAGGCAATTACAGGCTCCAATCCTCCTCTCCCTGCATAGACGCTGGCTCAAATGATGCTGTTCCAACTTGGCTTACCACCGACAAAGACGGCAATCCAAGGATTGCTGATGGGGATGGAGACAATATTGCTATTGTTGATATGGGTGCTTATGAGTATCAAGGAAGCCCTACACAATGGGTTGATGTATGGATAAATAAGTATGGGTCATATCAAATCGCAGAGGGTGAAAACATAATATATAGAATATATTACGGCAACGGTGGAGATAAAAAGGCAAGTTCAGTTGAGATTAGGGATATTTTATCATCAGGTTTAACATATGGAAGTGACACAAGTGGGATTACTCCTACTATTTCAGGAAATGAGATAAAATGGGCAATTGGGACTTTATCAGCTTTAGAGCAAAGATATTTTGAATTGATATGTAGGGTAGGCAGCCAAATAAATAATGTAACAAATATTATAGAAATAACCTCTCCAGAAGACCTTATTTCTCATAACAATACATTTACGCTTAAAACCCAAGTCATTTCATGGTATGCAGATCTTTATATGTCCAAATGGGCAACAAATGATGCAACAGATAGGATTTTTAGGTCAGGACACAAAATATTCTACCATATATCGTATGGTAATAGTGGTTCAGCAAAAGCAAATTCTGTTAAAATTATAGATTATTTCCCACAAGAACTGGTACCTGTTAGTGCTACACTACCAGGAGGGATATGTGATCTTACTGCTCACACCATAACTTGGAATATAGGAGATCTAATGCCTGGGAAATATGGCGAAATTGTAATAACCTGTATGGTTAAACAAGAAGCAACAGGTCAATTGGTTAATACAGCAGATATATCATCCCTTTCTCCAGAGAGAAACTATTTAAATAATACATACAAAATGACTGTTACCGTAGAACAGGCATATGACCCTAATGAAAAGCTTGTAGATAGACAATACATATATCCAGATGAAGTAAATCCATTAACATATGTAATACACTTTGAAAATCTTGCAACAGCTAGTGCTTCTGCCAGAGATATTCAAGTAGGGGATCATCTTGATCCCAACCTAGATTGGTCTACATTCAATGTTATAAGGATGCCAGGACTTGGTCCTAATGGAACATGGACTTTAAGCTCAACTGGAACAGCTTATTGGTTTTTTGACGAAATATACTTAGCGACTGGCTCAACAGAATATATTGTGTTTCAGATAAAACCAAAACTAAATCTAACCCCTAATACCGAGATATCAAACTATGCAACCGTCCAATTTGATTTAGAGCCATCAATGGATACACCTGTTGTAATAGTAAGGGTAATTGAGCCAAAAATTACTGTCTTTCCAAACAAAGGTTCTGTTGGATCTTTAGTTACAATATCAGGCTATGATTTTTATGAAAATTCTCAAATATCTGTAGATTTTGGAACACATCCAACAATTGCAATAACAACCTCTAATGAATATGGAAGCTTTTCATTAACATTTATTGTAGACACTCAACCAATTTGCACAAAGATAATCACAGCAACAGATGAATCTGGAGAAACAGCAACAGCAATATTCCTTCTTACCCCAAATCCAAAGATTGACCTTCTTAATCCTACATCAGGCAATATTGGAACAATTGTAACCATAGAAGGAGATGGCTTTGGACCAAATACCCCTGTAAATATTGCATTTGGAACAAATCAAAATATTGCAAACACCTTTTCATCAGACCAGGGAACATTCTCAACAATATTTGTTGTTGACACCCAAGAGCCTTGCACAAAGACAATTACTGCCTCAGGGGATTCCTACATCGGTGAGGTCTTTGCCACCACAACATTTAAGCTTATTGGTATCCCTGGGATATCCCTTACAAAAACAGGACCAACCACAACAACCACCCTGTCTACCATAACTTACACCCTCTCTTACACAAACACAGGTCAAACAACCCTTTGCAATGTTAATCTCATTG
>JBFMDZ010000178.1 GCA_040753555.1 bacterium | reverse complement strand
TGTGTATGCAACGGTTATAAGCTCCCCTGAATCATGAAGCCCAACACTTGGAGTAAGGGTATGAAGATATACGCCGAAGGCACAAACAAAAACCAGCAATCCTAAATACCTTTCCATCCCATATCATAAATCTTAGAGATAGAGAAACCACAAATACACACCAATAAAACACCAATTAACACTAAATTCGTGTCTCATTCGTGTCCATTCGTGTTCCAAAACCAGCCAGCATAAAGGTTTTCTCATTATCTTTTATGGATTTTCCAATACTTTATCATGAATCCCAATTTTTCTTAAAATTATGATATCATTCTCAATTTGAAATGTCATTCTATATTTTACAGTAACATATGCCTCCCATTTATCCTTGGTTCCCTTAATCTTATGAACCTGCAAAGAAGGATGTTTAAGATTAGTTGCCAAAAAACCAATTTGTTTATCCGCCACCTTCTTTATCTCTTTAGGCAAAACCTTATAATCATCCTTAAAAGGCTCTGGAATTCTTAATCTCATTTATTTAGCCATTCTAAAGCCTGGTTTGGATCATCAAAATCACAGTACTTGCCTTCACGAAGTGCTGTATCAACCAGATTTTCTCCCTTTTGCCATTCCTCGGTCCAAAAATATGCCTGGGAAGGCTCAGTTGTTTTAAACCTTAAAAAACGGATGAAATCTGCCACTTCACAAACAGCATAATCGGGCAATCTTTCTAATTCTTCCAAAACCTCTTTTTTTGCAACGCTTTCTATTTTAACCACCCCCTTTCAAACCCTCTTTAATCTTTTGATACATTTTGGATTTTGCATATCCAATATCACAATAGCTTATTGTCCCTTTTGCATTACTTCCACTAAACTTAATCATCTTCCAATCCCCAGCCGCAGGCGATGTTGCCCCTTCATCCCCATTGGTATCTCCAACAATATCATCTTTCAACGATGTAAAAGTAATCGTCCCAGACTCTGTTCCAACAGCATTCAATGTACCATAAACAGTAAGCGATGTATTAGCGGCAAACTTCACCACTACGCCTGGCTCAATAGTTAAAGTTAGGGTAGAGGGCACATAGCTATCCTCTGTAATTACATAGGGATGGCCTGCGAGGGTCCAGGTGCCATAGTAAGAACTGGGATGGGCAATTGTTGCAAAAAGCAAACCCAACAAACTAAACAAAAGTTTCTTATTCATTGTTTCTTAAGTATGGCAAGATTTTGTCTTGCCTGGATATTATTTGGCTCAAGTTTAAGAATTGTCTCAAACTTCTTTATTGCCTTATCCTTCAAGCCTTTTTCAAAATAAACAACCCCTAATTGACCGTGAAGGTTAATATTTTCTGGAGATAACTTTAATCCCTTTTCAAATTCAAAAATAGCCTTATCTAAATCTCCCTGCTGATGAAAGGTGTTGCCAAGATGATAAAGAACACTGATAAAAAATGCAATGGCTACTTCACGCTCTTTTTTTGCTTTATCCATGCCCAATTTATTTAATAGTTCAATAGCTCTTTCAAACTCTCCAATAGCCAAGTTATGCTGTTGGAAAAGGGCATAATAATTTCCTCTAGTATCAAAAGTACGGCCATAAAGCAAGATTATTTGAATTATACCCCTATCTTCAAGAGAAATATTTTCCTTCACAAAAAATTTTATCTCCCTAATCTTAAAATCCACCTTATTTGTAAGGATTTCTTCATACACCTTTTTGTCATCTACCTTTTCTACTACCCTCCAAAAAATTCCTTCTGGAATTAAACTGTAAGCTTTATACATTTCCATTAACCTTTCATCGTACCTTACATAAAGTGGCCTATTTTTCAGATTATTCTCTATAATTTGAATATATATAGGACTTGTAAGATTTATATCAGAATACTTTTCTTTAAGTTCATTTATATAATATTGAAAAGGTAAAAGGTTTATCTCAACAACTGCCACATCGTTGCGTAGATTTTCAATATTTTGAAGATACCAAAATAAAAAGATAGGTTGATCTATTCTACCTTCCAAAAAAACCAAAGCCTTATCTCTTAAAGGGTCTAACATATTCCTTCCATAATCATAGGCAATATAATGGTCAGAGTGGTCGGAGGAATGGTAATTTGCTTTGCACTGCTGGATGGGAAGAATAAGAAAAAGCAGAGAGAGGGCGGTTTTAGGGATTAGGGAATAGGGAATAGGGATTAGTTTAGAAGAAAGAGAAAGTAGAGAAAAAAGAAAGTAGCCAATTAAAAGGCAAAGGATAAGAAATGAAGGGATGTAATAATCCTCAATGTTTGAGATGTCGTATCTTATAGCAAGAAGCATGTTTGTAATTGCCATCAACAATAAGAATACACCAAGTTTTGGGCTTTTTGCAAGCAGGAATATAAGGCCAAGAAGACCAAGGAAAATGAGCCAGATATTGAATTGATGGGTAAAAAAGCCAAGATGGGGGATAATTCGGGATTTTAAGCTTCCAATAGACAATGCTACTACATTCCTTTGATAGCTCTTTGCACTTAAATGCTCAACAAACCTTTGCCAGTTATCAGGGCAGCCCCAGTTAAGGGGAGGGTGCATGCTTGAGCGGATAGGGAGATATAGCCATAGGGTAAGGGGAAGGAGAAAGAGAAAAGCCATTGTTAAAAGAGTTTTGAGTTTTGATCTTTAAGTTTTGAGTTTATTCCCCTTCCTTGAAGGGACCTCAGGCGAAGCCTGACGGGGTAGGTGGAACTTCGACAAAAACACCCCGTCTGCTCCGCAGACACCCCTCTGAAAGAGGGGAACAGCCAGGATAAAGAAAAGACTTGCAGGGACAAGGTAGATTGTCTGGAAGTGGTGGGTGAAGGATAGGCCTAAGATAAAGGAAAACAAATAAAGAAGTCTGGAGTCTGGAGTCTGGAGTCTGGAGTCTTGCCACTTAAGCAAAACAAAGACAAGCAGGCTGAAGAAGAAGGCATTTAGGGTATATTTCTCAGCAATTACTGCTTGTTCCCAAAATGTGGGAGAGAAGGCCAAAATCAAAGATGCAACAACGCTTGAAATTATTCTTCCGTTCTTCCGTTCCTCCGCTCTTCCGCTCACTTTTAAGGTGATAAAATAGGTCATCATTACAGCAAGGGAGGCAAATAATGCTGATTGCATATTCATCCTAAAGGCAATGCTTCCAATTGGTATAATAGTTGTCCAAAGCTTGCCAAGTAGGGTATAAAGGGGATAGCCTGGGGGATGGGCAATGCCTAATGTGTATGCAACGGTTATAAGCTCCCCTGAATCATGAAGCCCAACACTTGGAGTAAGGGTATGAAGATATACGCCGAAGGCACAAACAAAAACCAGCAATCCTAAATACCTTTCCATCCCATATCATAAATCTTAGAGATAGAGAAACCACAAATACACACCAATAAAACACCAATTAACACTAAATTCGTGCTCATTCGTACCTCATTCGTGCCTCATTCGTGTTCCAAAACCCTAAAACCTTTTTCATCTCGCAAAGGCGCAAAGGAAATAAGGGGTATAAGTTCCCAATCTTTTTTGCGTTCTTTGCGTTCTTGGCGTCTTTGCGAGACAATAAAGCCTTCTTTATTCGTGTTCATTCGTGGTTTATTCGTGTTCATTCGTGTTTCCAAAACCAAAAAATAAAAACCTTCTTCATTCCCTAAACCCTATCTTCTTTACCTCTTTAGCTGGTATGGCTAACAAGCTTTTTATAGCATCAAAGACAATCTTAAACTGCTGGTCATATTTCTCATGTTTTCTTTCCATAGCCTCAATCCTTTTCCTTAATTCTTCATTGCTTGCTACCATTTGCCTTATCTTTGTAAAGACCCTCATAATTTGAATATTTACAGAAATTGCCCTTTCACTATTAAGCACAGATGATAACATAGCTACGCCATTCTCTGTAAAGGCATAAGGAAGCTTCCTTGTTCCACCCCATCTTGATATTCCAAAATGGAAGATCAAGTCATTAAATTCCTCCTTAGTCAATTGAAACATAAAATCCAAAGGAAATCTGCCTAAATTTCTCTTTACAGCCTTATTTAGATTGCCAGTAGTTACCCCATAAAGCTCTGCCAGGTCTCTATCAAGCATAACCTTTAGTCCTCTTACAAAAAGAATCTTGCCTTCTATCCTCTCTAGTAACTATTCAGTATATCGTATTTTATATGTTTGGCTGTTTTAAAATTCATCCATTCTATAATAAATCCCAAATCCCAAGTTCAAATGTCAAAAAAATGTCCAATTTCCAATGTCCAATATCATT
>JBFMDZ010000177.1 GCA_040753555.1 bacterium | reverse complement strand
AATCATTGGACAGATTATACGAATGATTGAGAAAGTGGATAAATGGTTAATTAGACAAAGATGATATTCTCCTTTTCTCTTTTTCTTAAGATTCTCCGTCACAAAGAGGGGGTGAATAATTACGAAAGAATTTAGGATGTAGAAGATGTAATCAGGAGGTCTATAGTAAGCATAGTTCTTATATGCAAGGGATAACCCATTTACCTTTAGCACAAGCACATCTAGCAATACGAAAACACTAATAGGGGTTTGTAGTTATGTTACATTTTAATTTACTCAAGTTGGGTTGTCATTTTTGTCCTGCCTGGTAGGGAAAAAAAGCGCGCGATTTTCTATTGATATAGAATAAGTTTTTTGCTAAAATACTATGATGCTAAAGATTGGTTGAGAAATTTAATTTCAGGATGCTTTTAAAAACTCTGCAGAGATATTTTGGCTATACAAGTTTCTTGCCCTTGCAGGAGGAGATTATAAAGAATGTCCTTGATAGAAAGGATGTATTGGTGGTAATGCCAACCGGTGCGGGAAAATCTCTTTGTTATCAACTTCCCTGCCTTCTCTTTGATGGCTTAACCATTGTTATCTCTCCCCTTATCTCCCTGATGAAAGACCAGGTGGATGGGCTTATCTCTAATGGAATCCCTAGCACATACATCAATAGCACCCTTTCTTCCCAAGAGATCGCCACAAGAAAAAGGGGATTAGAGAAAGGTGATTTTAAGATTTTCTATCTTGCTCCCGAGAGAATAGCCATACCAGGGTTTCTTGATTTTTTAAAAGGGATTTCCCTAAGCCTTTTTGTGGTTGATGAGGCTCATTGTATCTCTGAATGGGGGCATGATTTTAGGCCAGAATACAGAAATCTTAAGGTATTAAAAAAAGATTTTCCAACCTTACCCCTTATTGCCTTAACCGCCACCGCAACAAAGGAGGTAGAGGAAGATATTATAAAGGAGATAAATATCTTTGGGTGTAAAAGATACAGGGCAAGCTTTAACCGAAAAAACCTCTATTACAAGATTGAACCAAAGATAGATCCCTACCAACAATTATTGACCTATCTGAAAGCTTACAAAGACAAGCCAGGAATTATCTATTGTCAAGCAAGGGATACCGTAGAAAGCCTTGTCTATAGCCTGAAAGAAGATGGGTATAATGCCCTTCCTTATCATGCTGGACTAACCAGCGAGGAAAGGAATAAAAATCAGGATATGTTTATAAATGGCAAAGTTAAGCGAATCGTTGCTACCATTGCATTTGGAATGGGGATAAATAAGCAGGATGTAAGATATGTAATCCATTATGACCTGCCAAAGAGCCTTGAGGGTTATTATCAGGAAACAGGAAGGGCGGGCAGGGATGGGCTTACTAGCCATTGCATCCTTTTCTTTAGTTACCAAGATAAGGCAAAAATAGAATATTTTATCGCACAAAAAGAGGATAAGCAAGCGAGAGAGATTGCATCTTACAAGCTTGAAAAGATTATTGATTTCTGTAAGGGAAACACCTGTAGGCGCAAGGTTTTGTTGGAATATTTTGGCGAGGATTTTAAAGAAGCCAATTGCAAAGCCTGCGATATCTGTTTGGATGAGGGAGAAAGCTTTGATGCAACCATTGAGGCACAGAAGATACTTTCTTGCGTTTATAGGGTTAAAGAGGGTTTCGGAATAAACCATATTATTAGAATCCTTTTGGGTTCAAGGGATAAAAAGATCATTCAGCAAAATCATTGTCAAATAAGCACATACGGTATTGGAAAGGAGCATTCAAAAGAGGAATGGAGGTTTTTTATTATGGGGATGATCAAGCGTGGTATTCTGGATATAGAGGGCGATAAATACCCAATTCTAAAGCTTAATGAGAAGAGCAAAGGGGTCTTGTTTAAAAACGAAAGGGTTTTCCTTAAAAAACCAATTGAGAGGGTGCAAAGATTTAAAAAGGATACAAGGGCTTTTGACCGCAACCTCTTTGAGATATTAAGAAAATTAAGGAAAAAATTGGCAGAAGAAGAAAATCTTCCGCCCTATATCATCTTTCATGATAAAACCTTAATTGAGATGGCAACCTATTATCCAACCAATCTATCTTTGCTTTCAAGGATTAGTGGCGTAGGAGAGAGAAAGCTAAAAAGCTATGGTGAAATATTTATAAATGCCATTGGTGAATATTGCAGAGATAATGAGATAAACCCAGAAGAAATACCAAGCCTACCAAAACCCAAAGTAAAAGATTTTTCTTCCACCCTTCAAAAGACATTAGAGCTATACCAAAAAGAAATGAGCCTTGAAGAGATGGCAAAGGAGAGGAATTTAAGCCCCTCAACCATCACCCACCACCTAGAAAGGCTGATTCTCTCTCATAGAGACATATCCATCGAGCGATTTGTCTCCCTTGAAAAACAAGGGATAATCATAAAGGCAATAAACGAGCTAGGAGGTGAAAGGCTGACACCCCTAAAAGAAAGGCTGGGTGATGAATTTTCCTATGACCAGATAAGGCTTGTAAGGACAAAATTCTTCAGAAAAAGTTAAGGTGGAAGGAATAGAATCAGGCATAAGGAAGATATTGTTTATCTATAATACTTAACTTATGAGCAAAAAATAAGAAATGGCAGGAAAAAACTTAAAATTTAAAACTAAAAAAGACAAACATCGCAATTATTCAAGGAGTTAGAGGTATGAAAAACTTGCCCTTTTTGTCCTGCATGGTAGGGGAAAAAGAGCGGGATTTTCTGTTGATAGAAGATAAGTTTTTTGGTAAAATAGTATGGTGCTAAAGACCAAAAAAGCAAATTTCTATCAGTTAAGAGAGACTTACAAATATGCCAAAAGAAGCCAAAGCCAGAATTAAAATCAGTGAATTACTTCAAAATGCCGGTTGGAGATTTTTTGACGGTAAAGACGGAAAAACAAACATTGTTCTGGAAAACAATACTAAAATCACGAAGCAAACCATTGATGAATTTGGCAATGATTTTGAAAAAACGAAAAAGGGATTTAAGGATTTGTTGAAAATTATCCTTTTGCAAGAGAACTAAATAGCCATTTTCAACTAATTTTGGCTCACAACAACTAATCTAACCCAAGGGGTGCGAAATATTCGAATTTAAAATTTGCAATTTAAAATTTACAATTGAGCTTCTTTGTTAAAAAGATAAGAATACAATTATTTTTGCACCATATTATGCGAAGAGCCTTATTTTTTTTCATATATCACCTCTCGCTCAATAAGATATTGTAATATCTCAAGCTCTGTTTCATCAAACCAAATAGAATTGCAATTTAAGCATTTATCTATCTCTACTGGATAAGCATAGCTATACAACATCCTTTTCATCCCTTCTTGGCACTTCGGACAGGTTAAGGGTGGAAATTCATCCATTCCTTTTGGAGGGTTAATTTCTATTTTCTTTTCTGGTTTTGAAGAAGAAAGAAGCTCTTTAATTGAGGGTCTAATTTCTATTTTCCTTTCTGGCTTTGAGGATAAAACATAGCTTGCAAGTTTAACAATATTTTCTGAAAAACATTTTTCTTCTCTAGTTAAAACCCTTTCAATCTTTGTCTCCTCAACCAGCATACCTTTGCAAAATTGGCAATGAAAAAGAAAAGTCCCCTCGTATTCTACCTTGACTAAAGATTGCTTACACCCTGGACAGTTATATCCTAAAATAGCTTTTCCTCCCGCCCTTTCTTTAAATATCGCATTTAATTCCCTATCTTTATATGCTGGATAGAATTTTTCCCTTTTTCCTTCTTGAGAAACCCATGTTTGCGGAGAAATCCATTTAATCTTAGATAATTCCAAAATGGTAAATGGTCCACGCCAAACCCCTTCATCACAGGCAAACCAATGAGGTGGAGGAATCTCTTTTAATCCCTCATCCTCTTTTAAAATGGGCTTATCCTTCTTTATAGAGTCTGAAAGCAAGCGAAGGTCTGATTTTCCCATATTCAGGAGTATGTTAAGTCTCTGTTTTACTGGCGGATGGGAGGAAAATAGATTGGCGAAAAAATCCTCCTTTTCATCAAGTTTTCCCATTTCTGGATTAAGAAAGAATATACTTGCTAAGCCAAAAGAATTTTTAACCCCTGTATAGTGATTAGAAATAACATATAGTGCCTGAGCAAGGGATAAGGGATTCCTGGTCAATCTTGTTGCAATTGCATCTGCCCTGTACTCCCTTTCTCTACTAATTCCTATATTTCGCTACCTTTGTCCAGAATTACCTCTAAACAGGATATATTATATCAAAAACACATCACAAAAAGATAATCTCTTTTTTCCTTTATAGATTTTTTTGTTAAATACCATCAAAACA
>JBFMDZ010000176.1 GCA_040753555.1 bacterium | reverse complement strand
TGGCGTGAATTTTTATAAGCTCATCTTTAGCATTTACCGTAAAGATTACCCTTATTCTTCCTATCCTTAACCGGTAAAACCCTTCCCATTCTCCTTTTAACCTCCTTATATCCGCATACAAGAAATCCTTGTTTTCTAACCAATTTTCTATGTTTTTTATCTTTTTCTTTAGCAATTCCTGGATTTTAGAATCTAACCTTTCCAATACCTTAAGGCTTTCTCGGCTAAATTCATATCTATACATTACAAATCCAGTTTTACAAATTCTTGATATTTATATTTTTTGGGTTCTTTAAATATCTCTCTTATCTCTTCCATCTCACCATCATCTACATAGGGAATTAGCTCTAACTTCAACCTCTTTAGATTCTCCTCCATAGCCTTGTTTACGGCTTTTTCAACTACCTCGTATAATTTTTCTTCCTCTACAGCAAATTTCATTTTGCCTCCTTTCTATCTCTTACCTTAATATTCTATATCTCTATAAAAAGAAAAAACAAGGAAAATCTTTTGAAAAAAGCTTCATAAAAAGCCTTTGCTCAAGGCTTATCAGGTTTGCCTAAACATTGAGGCACCCCTGGCTAAAGGACCAAGCAGGGAAAGCCATCGGTCTGCACCAGATAGCTTCTGGCCTGTTATAAAATCCCTGCCCGCAATTGCTGTGGCAAAGGTATAGATTTGGCCAATCCCAGGAAGACCACGGACAACGGTTGAGACAATCCCACTTACTGCTGACCAGACCTTCTGATACCATTTCTTCTTCTTTGGCTGGGGAGGGGGTGGTGGTGGCTCTATTTTTTCTAGGGCATCCTTTGGCACATAGGTTTGTAGCTCTTCGGTGGATATTTGTTCTACGCTTCTTTGACCAAGAAGATTAAGGTAGAAATTGGTTGTGTCAAGGGTTGGAATAAACCTTCTTTCCAAGCCAAGGATAAGGAAGTCTCCCAGGCTTTCATTTCTTACCACCCTTGCCCTAAGGGGATCACTGGTAGGAATAGAAAGAAATTCACTATCAGAAATGCTTTTTGCATCGTTAGGCTTTAAGCTAAATATCTGCATTGTTCCTGAATCAATAAGATGCTTTGTTCCGGAGAAGATAAGGAAATAGTCTCCTCCATACTTTATCAATGTGCCATCAGGGTATTTTATCTCAGGAAGGACATCGCCAGTAGGAAGCTTGGTTAATCTTTCAGAAGAGACATTTTCAATCTCAGCCTGCTTTTCTTTAGGAAGGTATGCATCAAGGCTATCTTTGGGAATAAGCCTCTTTCTTCCATTCATTACATAGAATACATAATCATTGAATTTTATAAAGTTTCCTTCCAAGGAAAGGGTATCTTCTGTATTCTCTGTTCTGTATTCTGTGTTTTCTTGATAAGGCTCATATGAAAAAGTAATTGATGGGATTGCCTCTATATCAAAAAACCTTAGTCTATTTATTGTCCTGGCGAGGTTTGCGGTTTGCTTAAACATAGGTTATTCTTCTGATTTTTGTAGTTTAAGAATTTCTCAAAAATATTAGCCTGCTCAATAGCATCATCAAGGGCATTGTGGGTATGTTTGGAAGGAGAAAGGAATCTTTTGTCAATCCTTCTTTTCGTTGTTTCACTCCAGGAACAATGGGTCATTCCCATATAATAAGCCTTCAGATCAAGACCACTAATCCCAAATGGATTATGTCCTAAGAAGCGATGAAAATAATAGCAAACAAACATCCAATCAAATGTGGCATTAAAGGCAACAAAAACAGGTCTTTTTTCTTGACTAACCCTTTGAATCCATTGCTCAAAGTCTTTCATTGCTTTATTTGGCTCAGCACCCTTTGTTTTTAAAGTCTCCATATTTAAATGGCAAGCATCAATTGCCCCTTGAATGTAGTTGTCATTCAAGGGTTTTAGCTCAATGTAGAAGCCCTTTTCTGTTTCTCCCACTACACAAGCTCCTAGTGAAAGCATACTGTATTCTCCAGGAATAGGCCCTGATGATTCAATATCCACTGAGATAAATATTTCTTCCTTTGTCATTCTTCGGTTTGATACCAATATTTAAAGCCAAGTTTTTCAAAGAGCCTTTTGTAGTTTATTTTGAATACCCCTTCTCCGTATTCAGGGTCTGGGTCACGGCATTCCTCCATTAATATCTTTTCTATTTCTTCCTCTTCTTTACTATTCCTTAACCTTGCCTCCTTTAGCATCTTCTTTGCCTTACGGGGATTAAATGGTTCTTTAAATGTTCTTAGCCAGAGGTCGCCCCATTTTTTTTTGAACTCCTCAATTTTTTCTTTATCTTTATAATACCAATAAAATTCTAAAGCCAGCCTATTTTTCCTAACCTCAATTGGCAGATTCCTTCTTGAAAATAACATCTTTGGAATATTCTTGCCCTCTTTATACTCAGGGTTTATCGTAGCAACGATTATAGATTCCTTATAATCTATGGCTTTATTATAATGCTCTTCGTCCTCAAAGAGAAGCTCTGTGTTTAATAAAGATGCAAGCTTATAGAGATAATCTATGTCTTGGTTGGTTATTAATCTATATAGTGGTTTTTCTAATTTTAGTTGTTCTTCTAATTCAGAGGAAGAAAGTGGAGAAAGAAGCCATCCAATATTATGGCATCCTTTAGGGAAAATGTCATTAAATAAACTTATCTCATTGCCAGCTCCACTCTCGCCGATTGCTGGAGGACAAGTAATATCTTTTCTTATAGTCCAAGACTCTCCTGTATCGTCGTTGTCACTATATTTTTTTTGAATCTGAAAGCTGGGAAAGAGCATATCTCTTAGAAGGCAAGCCATTTCATCAGGGGTTATTAATGAAACCAAATGACAACCTGCTAACATTATAAATTCACCTCACTTTTTATAAATAATATGGGGATGGGATATTACTTTTTCCTTAAAGGCTTTATTTTCCCAGATAGCTATTGGACTTTTTCTTCCTAATACATTCTGTGATTCCTCTACCCATTTCTTAAGCTCTGGTATCTTATTAAGGTTTTTTAATCTTTCTATATTTTCTTTCTTTGGATTTAACTCCAGAAGAGCCTTTCCTCCTTCTTTTGATAGCCCATACTTCTCAATCAACTTATCACTCACAATGAAGAAATCAATATCACTATCTGCATTAAATGGCCTACCTGTTTTATATTTTCTTCCAGTAACCACACTTCCTCTAATTCCAGTAATCTCATCGCCCTTGCCCAACCTTCTTCCAATATCCTGAAGTCCACCTGTAATTTTATGGTAAAGCTCCAGAGAACCCTTAAATCCTTGTTTTATTGTTTGGACAAGCTTTATATGGCCAGTTCCTATTATTGGAAGGGCAATAGCTAGTCTTTCTAATGGTGAGAGCTTTCCTGCCAGACCTTCGCCTTTAATAGCGCTGAGTACATCATATATATCACTACCTATCTTTACAGGAGATGGAACAAGCCCAACCAAGCTTATTCCCATATCTGCTACTTTGAGAAACTCCTCTTTCCAGAATTTTAATAAACCCTCAGCTGTGTTTTGGCCAAGAAATGTGGCTGTGCTTTGTCCTGGATTTAGGCTATTGGGAAAGCTTACCTTTAAATTATTACCCTCTATCTTTAATTCACCACCTACATAGGCTGTCTTTAACATCGCATCGGTAAGCTGTTGATAATCAATGGGAGGGATAATGGGATTGGGGCTAGCTATTTGGGGATGAAGGGCATCGTAAAGCTCCTTTGTTGCAATCTCCTGGTCTTTGAATCTTTCCCCTATCCTATTCTCTATCTGTGAACGCTCAATCCCTTCTTTCTCAAATATATCCTTCAGGCTATCCCATAGCTTATCCAATACCCCGCCTATTCCACCAGGTGTCTTTGCTCCCAGATTTATTGCATAGTTTGCTATTCCTTCTAATCCCATTGTCTTAAAGTCAATATCCCCCAAATCCAGCCCAGGCAGATTTACCTTCGGCAGGTCTATCTTGGGCAGGTTTATATTCTTCTTCCAGATTATCCCCTCAATCACATCCCCAAACTTATTGTTCCAGTCAGAATTCCTCTGGTAGCTCTTTAGTCCAGCAAGCCTTTCTTCCCAAGTAAGCTTATTTCCCCAGACATCCTGTCCTGTCAGGGCTGTGCCAAATTTGTAATACTTATTCTCAATGAGGCTATTGTAGAGAGAACCTGCCTTATTTGTCAGGCTACTTAAAGGACCAAGGTCATATCTTTTTCCAAGGTTTAAACCTGCCAAAAAGGCTTGCTCTGGGTTTTTAAGGTAGCCAGAATAGGTATTAAGCTTTGAAATGGCATCCTTTGTTTTGTTTATGGTATTAGCTAAATTTGCGGTTTGCTTAAACATTGAGGCACCCCTTGCCAATGGACCAAGCAAGGAAAGCCATTGGTCTACCCCAGATAGCTTTTGTCCGGTAATAAAATCCCT
>JBFMDZ010000175.1 GCA_040753555.1 bacterium | reverse complement strand
AGCCTTGTAAGGATTCTTGAGGCAATGCTTTCTTCCTCTTTTATAAGACCAAAAAGAAGATGCTCTGTTCCAATATAGTTATGCCCCATATTCCTTCCCTCCTCAACAGCAAGCTCTAAAACCTTTTTTGAATGTGGCGTAAATGGAACATTTCCTAATATAGCAAGGCTTCCGCCTGGGGGCGTCTCCTTTTCTATCTCTATTTTTAAGCCCTCAAGGTCAATATCAAAATTTCTTAAAACCTCTGTTGCAACACCTTCTCCCTCTCTTATAAGACCTAAAAGGATATGCTCAGGACCTAAATAATCATGATTTAGCCTCTTTGCCTCATCTTGGGCTAAAGCCAATATTTTCCTTGCCCTTTCTGTAAATCGTTCAAACATACTTAAATTTTACAATGTGCCACAATTGTTTGCAATTCAAGTTAAAGTAAGTTGGGCTAAGACTCTTCAGGCTTTCTATAGACCCAAACCTTTATTCCAATCTTTCCAAACTTTGTTGTTGCCTCTGCTACTCCATAGTCTATATTAGCCTTTATTGTATGAAGGGGAACCCTTCCCTCACGATACCATTCTGTCCTTGCTATTTCTGCATCAGCAAGCCTTCCAGCCGCAGATATTTTTACTCCAAGCGCACCTGATGCCATTGTATTGGAAACAGCTCTCTTCATCGCCCTTCTATGTTGAATCCTCTTTTCAATAGACCTTGCCACAGATTTGGCAATAAGAGAGGCATTAAGATTTGGGTCATCTATTTCATAAATGTCTATCTGAAATTCCTTTTTTATTTTGGAAGACAAGAGCTTCTTAACCTTTTCTATCTCTTCTCCTCCCCTTCCAATAACCACACCAGGTCTTCCTGTATGGATATTTACCTTAATCTTTGCACCAAACCTCTCAATCACAACCGAGCCAATATCGCCGTTTTCAAAATGGTTTTCAATAAAATTTCTGATAGAAATATCTTCCTGGAGGTTTTCTACATACTCCCTTTTGCTCCCTGTATACCATATTGAATCCCAGGTATAACCTTGGCCTATTCTAAAACTTCTAGGATTTACCTTCTGTCCCATTATAAAAATATTATAGTTTTTTATATAAAGATTTGTCTACTATTTTTTATTATATGACAAGTCCGGGGATATTTTTTAAATTACTTGAAATTCAATTGATTTTTAGCAGGCGTTCCGTAAAAATTTAGCAAATTAAGTTTTTAATTCTTTAGGTCTTGCCTTAAACCCCTATATTTATCTATAATCTTCTTATGAAAAGGCTTGATACCTTTATTGAATATTTGCTTTTAGCCATTCTTATTCTTATCCCTCTATTCTATGATACAAACATCTATGTTACATTTGATCTTTCAAAGGCTTTGCTCCTTCGCTTTTTAAGCCTTATTCTCCTTGGCTTTGTATCCTTTAGAATTGTCTTTTATCCCTTTACATTCAAAAAAAGCCCCCTTTTTCTTCCTGTAGCCTTCTTTCTTATCTCAACCATTATCTCTGTTGTGTTTTCAGTAAGCCCTTTGACAAGCTTTTTAGGAACATATAGAAGGTTTGAGGGCTTTATTGCTATTATAAGCTACATCTTTCTATTTTTTGTTGTTACAAATTTTGTTTCTTTTTTAAAAATAGATAGATTCCTTAAGACAATTGTTATTGTTGCCACAATTGCATCTGTTAAGGGAATATTTGAGGGATTGGATGGAAGCCCTCCCCTCTGTTTCTTTGGAAATCAAAACTTTTTAGCCGCATATCTTGTTTTGAGCATTCCATTTTCCCTCTTTTTCTCCTTCCAAAAGAATAGGCTATGGATAATTACATTCATTATAATGACCCTTTGCCTTCTATTAACAAGGACAAGGGGTGCATATCTTGGCTTTTTTATAGGTATGCTCTTATTTTTCATTATAACAGGAAAGGAATTATTGAAAAGGCTTGAGGTAAAGGTTATTTTAGGAATAATTATTTTTGCTCTTTTAATTCTTTCAATGAACCCATCAACATCACCGATAAAAAGAATTTTAAGCACATTTACCATCTCTAAGAAGGGCATATCTTTTCAGGGAACAGCCCTTGAAAGGTTATACCTCTGGAAGGCTGGATTTAAAACAATGCTTGCATATCCTTTGACAGGCTGTGGGATTGAAGCAATGAGGCTTGCCTATGCAAGGTTTGAAGAGCCTGAGCTTGAGGTGGTTGGTGGACATAATGTCAAGGCAGATAGAAGCCACAATGAGACCGTTGATATGGGTGTTACAAGGGGAATTCCTGGTCTTATTATCTATATCTGGCTCTGGATATCTATTATTGTTTTATCTTTAAGGATAAAAAATAGGCTTTTATCTGCATCCTTCCTTGCATCTGGAATCGCCTATTTCATCCAATGCCAATTTAATTTCTCAATGGTCTCATACACAACAACATTCTGGATATTGCTTTCCCTTCTATGTTTAGCCTTAAGAGAACAGGAAAAGAAAAAACCCTTGAAGGTTATGCCAAAATTTTCCACAGGAAGGTTTATTTTATTCTTCTTACTTCTTACTTCTTACTTCTTACTTCTTACTTTAAATATCCCCATATACATAGCTGATACATTATTTAAAAATGCTGTATATGCAAAAGAAAGGGGTGATTTTGATAATGCCATTCAATATGCAGAAGCATCTTTAAAAAAGCATCCAAAGGAGGTATATTACTATGAAACCCTTTGCGAATCCTTATTTATGAAGGCACAATTTGCAGAAAATAAAGAAAAACAAAAGGAATGGGCAGATAGGGCATTTATAGCCGCAGAGAAAGCCCTTTCTATTACACCAACAAATGGCTTCTTTTATAACCTCCTTGGAGGTTTACATACCCTCCTCTATTTTTCTGGGGATGAAAAAGAAAGGGATTTAGCAATAAAGGAATATAAAAAGGCATTAGAGCTTATCCCTGTATTTATTGAGCCATACCTTAATCTTGCCATTATCTATAAAAAGGATGGGAATATAGAAGAAGCTATTAAGTGCTATAAAAAGATATTAGAATTTAACCCGGAACATCTTGATGCATTGGTAAGCCTTGCCGATATTTATTATCAAAAACAGGATATAAAAAATAGCCGTATTTTCTTTGAAAAAACAAAGGTTGCTTGTGAAAAGGCAATCCAAGACCCAACAAATAAAAAAGCCCCTCCTATTTTGAAATATACAGAAGCTATGATTGCTGGTATTAAGCCTTAATGTTTGAGATTAGCCTATTCATCATTGGTGCTACATTTGGAAGCTTTTTTAATGTTTGTATATATAGGCTACCAAAGGATATGTCCATTATTTTTCCAGCCTCATTTTGTCCAAAATGCAATTTAGCTATAAAATGGTATGACAATATCCCAATTTTAAGCTTCTTGGCTCTAGGAGGAAAATGTAGGAATTGTAAGGAAAGAATTCCCATTCGCTATCTTTTGGTTGAATTCCTAACAGGTTGCATCTATTTTTATCTTGGAAGTTTATACGGAGCAAAACCAGAACTTTTGATTTGGCTATTTTTCTTTTCCCTCCTTATTCTAATTGCCTTTATTGACCTTGAGACATTTCTTGTCCTGGATAAAGTAGTATATCCAGGGATTGCTGTTGGAATTCTTCTCTATATTTTTCTATGGAGGGATTTAGAGCATATATTTGGGCTTGTTTTTGGAGGTGGTCTTATATTCCTTGTTGCAAGGCTCTCGCCACTTATCCTTAAAATGGAGGGAATGGGAAGCGGAGATATATGGATAGCAGGCTTAATTGGACTATTTCTTGGCTTTAGGCTTCTTATTTCATCTTTGCTTATCTCCTCAATATTTGCTATTATTATTGGAGGCTTTCTTATCCTTACAGGAAGAAAAAAGAGGAGGGATTATATTCCGTATGGCCCATATCTTGCATTTGGTGCTTTTATCTCATTTGTCTTTAAAGAGAGAATATCTTGCTTATTTCTTTAATTTTTGGTATTATTAGTATATGGACATTGAGAGGCTTCTTGATAATTTTAAAGAATACCTATTGACAAGTGATATTAAAGGAAAAATTGCAAAGATTATTCTTTTTGGTAGCTGTGCTAAAAAAACCAATGTTTCCTCCTCAGACATAGACATTCTTATCTTTACCCTTAATGGTAAAGGTATTGAGAGACCGCTTATGGATAAGGCATATACATTTATGATGGAGCATAATGCTCCCTTTGAAATTCTTATATCAAGCATTGATTCTCTATTTTTTCAAGATTATTTTGTATATAATGTCCTACAAAATGGTAAGGAGGTTTATTCTATGGGTGTGCCAAGCAAAGCGTATTGGTTCTTGTTGGTGAAAGTCCAACTTGGGCAAAGGTTAGCCACTAGCCCAATACTTAATTCCACATTTAGGGAGGTAACAAACTAAATGATGCTGGAAGGTAGGAG
>JBFMDZ010000174.1 GCA_040753555.1 bacterium | reverse complement strand
ACATATGCCCTGTCCTCGTATAGAGGAAGCATTGCTGAAGAGCCACGTTGCGGAAATCCACAAGCACGGTTCTGTGAGGGGCATAAAATAACATATAGGAGGTTATAGAAAATGTCTACTCGACATATAAAGGTTGAGTTTGAAAGGGATGAGGATGGGATGTATGTGGCTACCTGCCCTTTTCTTCCTGGATGTATCTCACAGGGAAAGACCGAAAGAGAGGCATTAAAAAACATAAAAGAAGCGATTAGGCTACATATAAGGGCATTAGCAGAGGATGGATTACCAATATTTAATCGGCTTTTTTTTCTCTATTTCTTTAGTAATTTTTGTTCCAATACACTAACGCACAATCTCTTTTCCCTTGAGCCATTAGAATTTACTTGAAAACCAATTTTGTTTGAGTATATAATTGGTAAATGAATTTTACATACATTTATCTTCTCTTTTTGATCGGCTCAACCATTTATCGGATAGGTCGTCTCATTAAGTCTTATTCTGACCAACAAAGGCCTAGTAGGGTCTATTTCTCTATAACCTACCCCTTAATGCTTTTTCTTTATCTTACTGTTTGGTGTGGTTCTATCTTTGAATACTTCTATTTCCGCTATATCCTTGATGCTAAGGAGATCAATATTCTAATGAGTGGAATTGGGTTTTTGATGTATTTTGGGGTTATTCCTTTACGCAAATGGGCAGCAGATACATTAGGAAAACATATGAGTCAAGATATAAAGATATTTGAAGAACACAAGCTAATTAAGAATGGTCCTTATCGCTACATAAGGCATCCATTGATCTCTTGTGCCATTATTGAGGTTTTTGGTTTAGCCCTTATACCCAATTCCTATTGGACATTCTTAATCGGCCTCTTTGGCTTTATGCCACTTATGGTCATCAGGGCATATTTAGAGGAGAAGGCACTGATTGAGGAATTCAAGGATGAATATCTTAAATACAAAAAAGAGGTTTTTGCCTTCTTTCCAATAAAAAGGGCAAAATAGATGGTTTGTAAAGAAGAGAAGCTCTTAATTAAACGACCCAGAGAACGGGTTTTTGAAATAGCAGAAGACATTAAGAAACATCCAGAGTTTATACCAAAAAAAGAGGTGGAGATTCTTGATAAAAGTAATGGGAATAATGTTATTTATTGGTCAAGTGTCAATCTTTTAGGAATAAGATTTAGGTATCTTTCCGAAAGAAGTATTAAGGGGGATGATGCAATCAAGATTAAGCAGATTAAAGGTCTTCTAAAAGGATTAGAGACGGAATTGAGGTTTGAAATGCCAAATCACCAAGAAACTATCCTTAAGGTGGTTCATAGAATTGCCTTTCCCATACCCATCATAGGAGATTTTATTGCAGGGCTGATATACTCTCTTTTTATAAGAAGAATGGCAACTGAGTTTTTGGCAGGGATAAAAGAGAGGGCAGAATCTGAAAACCAATGAACTTTACAGCCATTTACATATCCTTGAAGAAAAATGAACCTTTATAAAATTAGTTTAGTCTCGGTTGTGTTATTCAATCTATTCTTGGGAATCTTTGTCTTAACAAAGAATGTCAATGCCAGAATAAACAGGATTTTTTGTATTTACAGTGGTTTTTTAAGTATCTGGGGATTTGGAATGCTGGCACTCTCCCTTGTTCCTGAGAGCAAAGAGGAGATAGCCTTATGGTGTGTTCCAATACTCCATTTTGGATTGGTTTTTCTACCCCCAATATTCTTTCACTTTGTCCTTTCCCTTACCAAAAATGAGGCTAAATTTAATAGATGTCTCTCTCAAATAGGGTATCTTATGAGCACCCTCTTTTTCATTATTGATAGAATAGGAAGCTTTTCCATTTCTTCAGGTGTTACCTTTATTTTTGGAAGTTATAGGATAGTGGGTGGACCCCTCTCTCCATTTTTTAATCTATTTTTTCTTCTCCTTGTCTCTTTCGGTATCTATCTTCTTTTCGCAAGCTACAAAATTGTCTCTTCTCCCTTAGAGAAAAACTATTACAAATACCTTTTCTTTGGAATGAGTGTAGTCCTATTATCTGCCATAAGCAATATCCTTCGGGTAATGGGATTTAGGGTCTATCCCCTTGCCCATATAGGCATCCTCTTCTTTAATATAATGACCGCCTACTCTATCGTCAAATACAAACTTATGGACATTGATCTTGTCATAAGGCCAGGGATTGCCTATGGGACACTTACAGGCTTAATTACAGCAACATGGCTTTGTTCTATCTTTGTCTTTGAAAGGTTTCTTTTTGTCTCGTCTTTCATCTCAAGGCTCTTGTCAATGTTTATTGTTATCTTTGTTTTTAATGTCCTAAAGGAGAGGGTTCAAACCATTGTTGATAGACTATTCTATAGAGAAAGGCTTGAACTTTCAAAGGCTACAGCAAGAATAGCAAACCAAATTACATCCTCTGTTGACCCAGATTTAATTATCGCATCCTCCATTGATGAGCTACATAACTCTATTCATTCAAGGTTCATTGTTTTGATGTTGCTTAATAATGAGGAGACATTTTATGAAATAAAATACATCTTTGGAGAGGTAGATAAAAAAGCATTTTCTCCATTTATCACTCTTAATAACCCCTTCGTAGAATGGTTAAAGAAACAAAGGGGATGGGTTTTAAGGGATGAAATAGATGGGAGAAGGGAGGCAATTAAGGTAAATTATGAGATGGAAAAGAATAATATAAGGTTTGTAACCCCCCTTTTCATTCAGGATAAAATTATTGGTTTATTATTACTTGGAGAAAAAAAGGTAGGCTACTATACATTCCCTGAGATAAGCCTTCTTGAAACAACGGCAAATGAGCTTGCTATAGCCCTTGAGAATACAAGGCTCTATTCAGAGCTTAAGGAAAAAAAGGAAGAGCTTGAGAAGGCAAATCAGGCAAAAACAGATTTCTTGCATATTGTTTCCCATGAGCTAAATACACCCCTGTCAGTAATAATGGGTCAGACATATCTCCTTGAGAAGGGGCTTAAGAAAAAAACAGACATTTCTTCTATGGTTGATGTAATAAAGAAAAGGGGAGAACACCTTGCGGCATTAATAAAGGATATTATGGATGTTTCTTCCCTTGAGAAGGGAGAGAAGTATGAACCAAAAAGGGATACGATTGATATAGAAAGGCTTATTAGTAATACGGTAAAGAGCTTTAAGCTTATGGCTTTTAATAAAGGGCTAGAGATAGAAATTGATGTAGCTTCTGATGTATCATTTACCTCAGACAAAAGTGTCCTAGAAAATATCCTATTTAGGCTATTAGATAATGCTATTAAATTCACGCCATCTGGCGGTGAAATCCTGGTTGGTGCAGAAAAAAGGGAAGGAGAGGTCTTATTTTTTGTTAAAGATACAGGGATTGGAATAGCTGATGAATACAAAGAGAAAATCTTTGAAAGGTTCTCTCAAATAGACCAATCATCCACAAGAAAATATGGAGGTCTGGGATTGGGGCTTTCTATTGTAAAGGATATGGTGCAAGCCCTTAAAGGAAAAATATGGGTTGAAGGAGAATTAAATAAAGGCTCAAAATTCTGCTTTACCCTACCCCTTTAAGTATACTGAATTAAGCACGAAATCCGAAGCACGAAGCACGAAACAATATCTAAATTCAAAATTCTAAACATTAGCGTTCGTTCCTCTAAATTATATTGTTTTGAATTTTCAATTTTAGTCATTTGAATTTGTTTTGAGATTTCGAATTTCGGATTTCATTTGTTCCATTAAAGCTAAACCCATACCAATATTCTCTACGGCTACTGGTTCATCACATTTGAATTTTGGGGTACAAATGCTTCAAGCGAATGCGGGCATCCTCAGTTGTAAATTGCCAATCTACTCCTTTCTGGTTTGCATTGCGGGTTTGTCCCCATTGCTTGGTTACTTTGCTTAATGTTTCTATATCTGGTATCCGACAATCCAAACTCTGCCTACTTAAAGCACTTAACTCTACTTCTGCTATATTTAACCAACTGCCATGTTTGGGAGTATAATGGATTTCTAATCGTTGTACTAACCGAAGTGCTTCAGCCGGTTCAAATGCTTCATATAGAGAACCTATCTTATGTGTGTTCAAATTATCACACACCAAAATTACCTTCTCTGCTTCAGGATAGTCAACATCAAGAAGCATTTTAATTTCTTCAGCCCAATCAACTTTAGATCGTTGACGAATGTTTGCCACCGTGTTAACATTGCAATGAAAGGCTTCTGCCGCCTGTTCATCAGTCCAATGTAATCCATCCACATCTAAACCCAGTAATAAATTGGCATGACGAATCTTATATGCTAATGCTTTCCCTTTACGCACAATCTCTTCTAACTGCCCTCGTTCAGCCGAAGTTAATCGCACTTTATTAGCAATTCTCGGTGAAGTTATAAAGGCTATATTATCAAGCCTTCCTGGAAAATAAGAAAATATTTTTCGCAAAAAAAGCCTCTTAAGGTTTCCTCTCAAAAATGCCGATATATTATATAGAATG
>JBFMDZ010000173.1 GCA_040753555.1 bacterium | reverse complement strand
GAATGGCAAGGGATGTGAGATATACATTGCTTTCATCAAATCCAAATCCACCATCTTCCTTCTGATTGGCAATAAGCCATAATAAAGCAGGTTCAATTACAGAATTATTGGTATAATTGGCAGATTTGAGGGTAGATAAAGAAAGGATGGTGTCTAAATTCCCTATTCCATAGCCACCAAAAGAGCCATCTTCATTTTGATAGGAAAGCAGAAGCTCAATAAGAGAGGATGTATCTGTGCCAAATTCAGCCAATGTCTTTATCTTTCTGGCAAGAAGGGAAGGAGAAAATATAGCTTGTGTTCCCAGCCATTCAATACCCTGGTTATAGGCAATATCGGTTTTACCAAGATAATGGAAGGTATCCAATACAGCCGTAGTATCAATTACACAAGAGCCAAATTTTTCTTCATCCCCCCAAGAGCCAGAGGTATTTTGTGTCCCCTTTAGCCACCCTATACCTTTGGTAATGGCATCTTCTTGAGCCATTCCCTGAGTTGAACATAGCAACATAGCCAATAATATTAGCAACCTAATTTTGTTCATTTTGCACCTCCTTTATTTTTTCAATTTTTTCCTTTCTTTTCTTCCAATAATCCCTGACTATCAAGATCAATATAGCAAAAACTATGAGTGGTAGTAGGGTTATAGTAAAGAGAATTAACCCTGCAATTAGGTGAATGCAGTTTTTTGTTCCTTCGTGAATGGCATTTTTGAAAATCTCTTTGGTATTGAATGCAGATGAAACTATAGTCTTAGGTTCAGAAATGTTTACCCTAATAGTAGACAATCCAACTTGGTCTTCAAGGTACTTTATCTCACCCTGGAGTCTTTCAATCTCTTCTCCAATCCGCTTTAACTCTTGTTCTACCTTTATAATATCATCAAACTTCTTTGTTTCTTCTTTTAATATCTCCAAAAACCTTTTCTTTACTGCCTCTTGATTCGCAAGACGAGCCTGAAAGTCTATGTATTCTTTAGTAACATCCTTTCCTTTAGTTTGGCTATGTTTAACTTTGCCAATTTCTTCTATCATTGTTATTACTTTATTAAATCTATCTTGGGGAATCCTTAAGACAATTGAACCACTTCTATAATCACCCTCTCCAATATACTCCTCTGAATCAGTCACAAATCCTCCCATATCTTCAGCTATCCTTCTTATCTTTCTTATGGCCTCTCTAAAATCCTTAACCTCTAATTCTATCTCCTCAGTCTTTATTATTTTCTGTTGAGGTAGATTGTAGCCAGAGATAGATTTATCTTCCTCCCTTATACTTTCTATGTGTTTTTCAAGTGCAGGTCTTGAACTCTTTGTCATCTTGGAAGCTCGCGGCAACAACATAGCCAGAAATATTCCCACAAAAACAACAAGAAGTATTATTGTTCCTGTTGATAGTTTCATTCCTTTCTTCTCATCCATAACAAAACCTCTTTCTTTTTACCATTTATAATAATAAACCCCTTTGCTGTCTTTATGACTACAATTTATCCTTATATCCCCAGAATTTGAAGAATAAATCCATCCTCCTTCGTCTGTGATTTGACTGGGTTGGATTTTCTGGTTGGGTTTGGTGTGGATGATAAGGACTTTGTTTGAATCAGGATGGGCAATATTTCTTGGAAGGAGAGCTCTTGGAAAATCTTGAGTAAAAATGGAAAAACCGTACAACTCTATCGGATATTTACCATTTTTTTCATAATAAGAAACAATAGTTAATCTTATGTTGTTTAAATTCTTCTTTGTACACTTCTCTCTAGCTTGATCTATCAATATGGAATCATATAAAGAAGGATAGATAAATGGGCATACTATTGGAATAGAAATAAAAAGGAAAATAAAAAGCTTCTTAATTTTGACAAAAGATTTATTGGGTATTCTACTTATAAATCCTAAGATAAATCCTGTTACCATTAAAACAATCCATATAGAAATATTGGTAGGTACCCTCAGTAGAGGCCCTATTATTGCTTGCCAAGATATTCCTGCAAAAGCTCCTATTATTCCATATAAAAGAATTGTTAAAAAAGAAGCCTTTTTTTCTTCATCTTTACTTACCTTAAAAAGAAACCAAACAAGAAACCAAACAAGAAAAATAAGCATACATATAGCCAATAATATCGTTGCTATACCTTTTCCAAATGCAATTATAAACTCATTCATTTTGTTTTTAAATTTATATCTCCATTTCCATAAAGTTTTATAGGAAGAAAAATTGGTATAAAGCCACTCTTTGCATCTTCATATGACTCTTTAACAGTAAGGTTTCCCAGAATCATTCCTAACCAGAACCACTGTGCAAAATCTATGCTTATAACTCCAAATACCCAATCTGTATAGCTTAATTGACAGGTGCTTTTAAAAGCCTGAGCAACACTAGCCCCATAACATGAGTCTATATACACAAATTTATAATGGTTAGTATCAATACTGTTGATGTGGGAAGCATCAACATAACCATTATAGCCTGTTTTGATGAGAAGTTCATTATCAAGGATCAATCCTCCATCTTTTGCTCCATGTCCACAGTGATATAAAATCTTATATTTTGATTTTGCTACTTCATTAAGATATGTTTCTTTCGTATGAATTCTCATATAAATAGGATTATATCCAAGGAAGTATATAGCTCCGAGTGCCATAAATGATGAATACCAATAGGGTATTGACTCAAGAACAGGCAAAATAGATATATCTTCTCCTTGAATTACCAATGCAGTGTTCTCAATAAATATCTCAAACAAATCTACAAAAACACCCATTGTTATCAAACTCTCTGCCCCCGCCGCCCCTCCTGAAATCATACAAGCACCGGCACCAGTTACTGGGTCTTGGATGATATAGCCTGTTCCTTGAAAGCCATAGTAGGTTATCTCCCTTTCTGGGATAATTACCTCATTGCCTGCACTGACTGAATCCTGGATAGCTCCCTTAACATCCGCATCTTGCTGAAGGATGGGCAGGATAGAGCCTATGTTTGTCTTGTCTATCTTATAAATAGAAATCCCTTGTTGGTTTGAAATTTGAATTGCCTTTACCCCTGATACACCTGTGATTGTTCCCATTGGTATGTCTAAGGTTAGATGCTCATTTACCGAGCCATTGTATAGGGTAATGGTTATGAATTTCTTTATCTTGGTTTGGTCATTATCTATTGGATTGACAATTGAGGTATCCCTTCCCACATCTACACTTATTCCCATTAAATTTAGCTTACTTGGCATACCCCAAAGCCAATCCCTTTCTGTGGCAATCTCTGAGGTTATCTCTGCTTGTCTTTGGGTTATGACATTAAGCAGGGAGGAGGCTATTCTTTCTCCTGCTTCGGTTTGGTAAAGCCAGTTAAGGGATGAGAAATAAAGGGCTTCTCCCATTATATCATCCTCTAAGAGGCCAAAGGAATTGTAAAGAGGCTTCGTTTTGTAGCTTTCACTAAATCTATTGCTGGTTGTTTCAATGGCTTCACCAGGGATTCTTGAGAGAAGAAGACCAAAGGCATAGTATCCTCCTGAGATAATATTCTTGGTTATTATTTCTGATGGTCTTCCTGGGTCAATAAAGGTTAAAGAGATTGCCTCATCTTCCGCCATAGGTATGGGGTTTCCACTTGCTTTTGTTTCTCCATTAATCCTCAATTGGGGGATTAGCTCAACCAGATAGGCAGGGGTATTGTAAAGGTTGCCATAGGATTTGATTGTATCTTCATCAGAGCTTGAGGCTCCTTTATATGAGAGGGTGATTCTCTTTGAGGCTAATTCTATTGTTCTGGCAGTATAGCTTATGTTTCCAGAAAAGCTTATCTTGTGTCTTAAATTGTCGGGAATCTCTGAGTATCTATTGAGGATGGATAAGGGCTTATTGGGAAGCCCAGGAAGAACCTCTGCTGACTCTGGGATTATGGTTTTTGCAGAAAAGATGTTGTAAAATGTGTTAGGAGGGGTATTGGAAAGAAGCCAGTCTTGGGTATTATTTAGATACTCAAAGACAGGAAAGATGGTTGATGTGCCTTTAAGATAGCCTTCATTGTCAAATAATACCTTATCTGATATATCAAGGTTTTTGATTGATATAGTTTGACCTGTTTCTGTATCCGTATATGTTCCATCCTTTGGTGATTCATATTGCTTAAATGAGGAATCAACAGGAATCCATATCTTGTCTCCTTTATCCCAATCCTTTGCCCCGGAATAGGGAAGATAGGCAATATATACCTCAATCCAGCAATGCTCTAGCCTGATTGCCACAATCTTTCCACCAGATGTAATCGCTTTGGATGGGATGCCACCAGAGGCAAAGATTTGGGCTGCTGTGTATGGGTCTTTTACCCCAACCCAGTTCATTGCTTTTTCTATGGGAATTTCTATGGTTCCGTAGACATACCTGGCTGGGATATTACAAGAGCGATAGAGGGCAATTAAAAGGCTTGCTAGGTCAAAGTCATTGCCTGCCTTTTCCCAGAGGGTTTGTTGGCTTCCTTTTAAAGAGCCATAGTATGGCTCATAGTCAAAGTTG
>JBFMDZ010000172.1 GCA_040753555.1 bacterium | reverse complement strand
ACCGAGAAATGCAAGCCCAGGAAATCTCAATAACCATAAACTCGCAAACTCCAAAACTCTCAGAACTCCTTCAATCCTATCCCAATCCAGCAAATAATGCCTGCTATATCCCATTCAAACTAGCAAAGGATGCTAATGTTTCCCTAGAAATCTATAACATCCTCGGACAGAAGGTTCGGACAATAGAGCTAGGACAAAAAACCAAAGGCTCATATACCCAAAGAAATCGGGCAATCCCCTTTGACCTAAAGAATGACAATAACCAACCCCTTTCCTCAGGCCTATACTTCTATAAACTAAAGGCAGATGATTTCTCTGCTATAAAGTCTATGGTGGTAAGATAAGGTTTAAATTTTAAGCTTGCCTTTTTGATTAAGGCGATATATAATGGGGTTTATGAAAAGCAAGGATGAGCGGTTAATCCCTTTTAAAACAATAGATTACATATTTGGCCTTCTTGTTTTATTTGTCTCATTTGGGGTTTATTTGCATAGCTTAACGCCAACCATTGGATTCCATGATTCAGGTGAGCTAATAACCTGTGCCTATACACTAGGCATTGCCCATCCTCCCGGCTATCCCCTCTATACATTATTTGGTAAGGTCTTTACAACCCTAATCCCTATTGGAAACATTGCCTTCAGGATGAATATGCAATCTAGCCTCTTTGCTTCCCTTTGTGTAATGATGACATATTTTATAACCTTAAGGCTTACATCCTTGATTATTCCTTCTATTGTTGCAAGCTTAACCCTTACCTTCTCCCTAACCTTCTGGGAACAGGCAGTAATTACTGAAAAATACACCCTTAATGCCCTCTTTGCCACTCTCATTATCTTTATCTTACTTAAATGGCAAGACTCCCGACTCAAGACTCCCGACTCAAGACTCCTCTATTTGCTTTCTTTTATCTTGGGCCTATCCTTCACTCACCACTTCCAGACCATCTACCTTGTCCCAGCAAGCATATTCTTTATTCTGGCTGTTTCGTGGAAGAACAGAATTAAAGCTCAAAAGCAAAAGAGAGGCACTTCTATCTTAAAAATCAAATCCTACCTTCTAAACCTTATAAGTCTTCCTTATAGAATGGGGCTTTCACCTTTTATTGTCCTAAAGATGTTTCTTCTCTTTCTTCTCCCCCTTTCCCTATGGCTATATCTTCCGTTAAGGGCATCTCAAAATCCAATCCTTAATTGGGGAGACCCAAAAACCCTTGATAATTTTATTATTCACATCCTTGCCAAAAGCTATACTGGATATTTTTCGCCTATTAAAGAATCCTTAATCCGCTTTAGCTCTCATTTAAAATTCTTTCCTTCTCAATTTAGCAAATATATCTTATCGATTTCCCTTTTTTCCATACCATTTTTTTTAAAAAGAAAGATTCTCTTTCTCTTTTTTCTTTTAATCTTTGTAGTCAATAGCCTACATTCTATTAGATATACCATTGTCAATATTTGTGATTACTATATTCCCTCATTTATCCTTACCTCTATCCTCATTGGACTTGGTTTATCTTTGTTTGCCAGATTTATTCCCTTTTTATCCTTTTTTCTCCTTTTGCTTATTTCTATTCCTTACTTTTCCAACCATTTCCAAAACAATAGAGCCAAATTCTTCTTTAGCTATGACTATGGGATGAATATCTTAAGGCCATTAAAGAAAGAGGCGATTATCTTTTGTTATGGTGATTACGATGCACTCCCCCTTTATTATCTTCAGTATGCAGAAGAAAGAAGAAATGATACGCCCAATCTTGTTTGGATGTTTTTAGGCTGTGATTGGCATATTGAGGCTATCAAAAAGAGGCATTCTAATATAGCTTTTCCATTTAACCCTATTCCCTATAAAGAATTGAAATACTATAATCTAGGGGAGGTAATCAATGAAAGGCTAAATAAGATTGTAACCTCAAACTTTGATAGGTTTCCTATTTATGCAGGACATGGGGTAAGACAGGAAAAGGGTATTGGCGATAATTTTTTCCTCCTTCCCGATGGGCTTTTCTTTAGACTACTTCCCAAAGATAAAAAAAGATTAAGTGAAGAACTTGAAAAAACCCAAATTGCCTTTCTTTTTCAAGGAAAGGGGTTTAAAGACAGGGTTGCCTTTGATGTTTGGAAAAACTATGCCCTCATTTATAATGAAATGGGAAATCTATATCGTCAAATAGACCTTAATAAGGCAATTGTTGAGTATAAAAAAGCTCTTGAGATTGATTCATCCTGTAATGGTGCTAGATTGAATCTAGGGTTTTCTTACATAGATAATAAAAATTATGAAGATGCTAAAAGTGAATTTGAAAGAGTTTTTGAGGATGACCTAAGTTTTAATCCCTTCCTTGTTCATTATGGACTTGGCTTTGTTTATCAAAACAAGAAAGATTTTAAAATGGCTATTTCAGAATATACCCAAGCCTTAAAGATTGACCCAAACAATATTCAAGCAAAACAAATGCTTGAGGAATGTAAAAAGAAAATCCTTGACAAGAACCAATTAAAATGATTATCCTTTTGCTTAAGATGTTAAGTATAAATTTCGCACAGACAGTCCAGAGAGAGAGTAATTCACTTAAAGGGTTTTTACCCAGCCCTTATAAAGGGCTGGATTTATATAAAATTTACAAAAGCAACGGCAAAATTAAGTCGTTGCTATTTTTTTCAGGGAGGCAAAGCAAATGAAAAGAGCAATCTTTGAGATTTTGATGGCTTTAGGGTTTATGGCTTGCAAGATAGCCTGGGCAGAAACCTATGTTTCTGGGACAATTACAGGTGATACAACCTGGAATTTGGCAGGAAGCCCATATATTGCAACCGATACGGTATATGTAGTCAATGGGATTAAACTAACCATTAATCCAGGGGTAACTGTAAAATTTGCAACAGAGACATCTTTAATCTGCTATGGCACATTAAATGCAATAGGCACACCCCTTGGCACAATTACATTTACCTCTGACCAGGAAACCCATACAGTTGGGCATTGGAAAGGGATTAAACTATCTGGCAGTGGAGCAAGTGGAAGCCGGATAAGCTATTGCGATATTGGATATGCAAAACAGGCAATTTATTTGGAGAATGCATCTGGGATTACAATCACTAACAATTATATCCATGACAATAAAGGAAATGATGGAATCCCGGGAGGCCAGGGTCAACAGGGATATATTGGCTGCGGAATCTATCTTTCTTCATCTGATAACAATCTTATCAAGGCAAATACTATTTTTGATAATACTGGTGGTAATGGTGGTTATAGCACTAGTTGGCTTAGTAGCGGTGGTATTGGTGGTACTGGAGCAGGAATATATCTATCCCTGTCGCAAAACAATACTATTATTAAAAATTTAATTTTTGATAATACTGGTGGTCAAGGTGGTAGTGGTGCATGGGATGGTACAGGAGGTAAAGGTGGAGATGGATCTGGAATATTTCTTTCTTTCTCTTTTACTAATATTATTAGAGAGAATGTAATCTTCAATAATAGTGGTGGAAAAGGAGGGAGTGGAGGAGGAAATGGTACTGGAGGTTCGGGTGGGAGTGGCGTAGGAATATTTCTTTCTTTCTCTTCAGGAAATACAATAACCGATAATAAAATTTCATGTAATAGTGGCGGTAAAGGATATGGAAATCATACTGGCACTTGTTATGCTCACGGTGGTCAAGGTGGAGATGGGGTTGGAATTTATATTCGGCAGTGTAGCAATAACAATATAGAAAATAATATGATTTCTGAGAATAGGGGTGGTCCAGGAGGAACAGGAGATGAGTATTGTGGAATGGGAAACTCAGGTGGCGCAGGAGGTTTAGGCTGCGGAATATATCTTTTGTCTTCAACTGATACTACAATGTTAAAGAACACTATTTCCCACAACACAGGAGGACGAGGTGGAACTACAAGTAGTCCTTGGGTTGGTGGTGGTCCAGGTGGTATTGGCTGTGGGATATATCTTTATTCATCCACTAATAGGATTATCCAAAATATTATATCTAATAATCAAGGAGGAGCAGGTGGCCCAGGTGGTTCGCCCGGTTTATCTAATAAGGGATATGGAATTTGCTCCGTCTCTAATTCTTTCTGTGAAATCCATTGCAACAACCTCTTTGGCAACAAAAACGGCGACTTAACCAAAGGCTATGGTGTCTATCATGATGGAAGCTCAGGAACAATCTCTGCAACCTACAATTGGTGGGGTGCAAATTCTGGACCAGAACATCCAATTACAAACCCATCAGGTCAAGGGGATAAGGTAAGTGATTGGGTTGATTATTGGCCTTGGACAGCAATTACTTTGGTTAATCCAAACTCAGGTCCAATTGGAACAATTGTTACAATAGAAGGGCAAGGGTTTACCACCCAAACCCAAGTTTTTATAGACTTTGGAACACATCCAACCATAGCTGCAAGAGAATCAAGTATAACTGGCACATTTTCCATAACCTTTATGGTGGATACTCAACCTGTTTGCACAAAGGTTATTACGGCTAGAAATGAGTATGGAAAGAGCGCTACTACGCTTTTTAAACTTATGAGTGGGGTCTTAGGAATTTCATTAAGGAAAGAATGTCCATCTTTTGCTC
>JBFMDZ010000171.1 GCA_040753555.1 bacterium | reverse complement strand
TAACATATGCCCTGTCCTCGTATAGAGGAAGCATTGCTGAAGAGCCACGTTGCGGAAATCCACAAGCACGGTTCTGTGAGGGGCATAAAATAACATATAGGAGGTTATAGAAAATGTCTACTCGACGAAAGGTTGTTGTGTTGTTAATAGCCTGTTTGAAGGTTTTTGGTTTAACCATTGGGCCTTGGCCAAGGATTGGGGATGAGGTGTGGATATTTGGAGAGGGCTATAATTCGGAGGAAGACATAACAATTGAGGTTCCCGGGGACATCTTAAATACAAAGGCATCCTTACAAGGAACATTTTCAACTACATTTATTATTCAATCCCAGCCAGGTGGGCAGAAGGTAATCACGGCAAGCTCAAAAACAAAGAAGGAGGCAATATCTTTTTGGATAAGACCTTGGATGAGGGCATATCCATTAAGGGGTAGTCGGGGAACAAGGGTTTTTATAAATGGATGGGGTTATCCAGCGGGAGAGAGGGTTCAGGTTGGGATGGGATTTAATTCTTGTGTTGCCTTTGTAGATGCAGGAGAGGGGGGAACATTTTCCTCGTCATTTATTGTGGGTAATCTTCCCTATGGTTCAAATACATTTTTTACCCTTGGCAGGGTTACATTTATGGATGAGAACATGGCTTTTTTTATGGAGCCAGACCTTCGGGTTACGTCACAATCAGGCAATGTTGGCTCTATTGTTACCCTTTCTGGCACAGGCTATAAGGTGCCTGTGAGATACGAAGAAGGGGAATTTGTCAGAATAGATTTTGGAACCTACATAAGTGTTGCTTGTGTAAGAAGTGATAAATTTGGAAGTTTTGAGCTACCTATTGCTGTTCCTATAGAGCCAAAGGGTAAAGCCTTAATTCAGGCAGAGGGGATTTCTTCATCCGTAATAAGCACAGCATTTTTTGAGATAATTCCAAGAATAAAAATATTTCCCTCATTCTGTAATCCTACAAGATTTGTAAAGATTGAGGGCGATGGGTTTTCTAGCTATGAGACAATAACAATGACCCTTATGAGAGAAAAAGAGGGAACAACTACATATCTTCAGAAAAAGAAGTTTTGCTCTGATGATAATGGAAAGTTTAATATTAATTTTCTTGTTGAGAGTCAGCCAATAGGGATAGGGAGTTTTACCATAGAGGGAGAATCTGGGTTTATAGAGACAAGGAATCTTGAGATAAAGCCTTGTGTTGATGTAGTAGAAGTGAACAGAATTGAGGGGACACTAACCTTAAGAGGAGCAGGATTTATGGAAGAAGAGGGGGTTGAGTTTGGTTTGATAGAGGCAAGATATCTTGGCACAGTGAAAGCAGATAAAGAGGGTTCTTTTTTGGTAACATTTTTAACAACCCTATATGAGAAGGAAGAAATATTAGCCTATGGCATAGAAAGTAAAGAACTGATAAGAGTTTGTTGGGATGAAGGTTCGGTTACAGTATATGATGTTAACGGCATTCTAATAGGAACCTGTACAGTTATTCAAGATGGAATAAATGATTGTCCACCAGATGGTAAAGTTTTAGTTGTCTCTGGAATTTACAGGGAGAGTGTCTATATCAATAAAAGAATATCCTTGATTGGACAGGGAAATCCTGTAATTGACCCTCCAGATAATACCAATGGAATAACCTTTGATGGAAATGAGGCAGACAATGCCCTAATTTCTGGATTCACAATAACAGGGGCAATTAATGGAATTCTCTGTATAAATGGAGCAGATGTTCAAATCATTAATAACATAATTTCTGGAAATGGTCAGGGTATTTTCTGTGATAACTCTTCTCCATCTGTTACAAATAATACAATTGTATGGAATGGGTATGGTATCTATTGTCAGAATTTTTCTTTTCCAATTATTACCAATAATATAATTGTGAACAATTCTGGTGATGGTATTTCTTCTTGCAATAATTCCCTTCTTCTTATAAGTTCCAACAATATTTGGAAAAATACAAGTAATTACTTTGGATGTTCTCCTGGTTCTGGTGATATATCAAGCAATCCTAAATTTATCATAGACAATTCTGACTACCATTTACAGCCAACATCTCTCTGTATTAACGCTGGTTCAAATACAGCTTCAGGGGTTTCCTTGACAGACAAGGATGGTAATCCAAGAATATCCCATGGTAGGATTGATATGGGTGCTTACGAATATCAAGGGCTACTTCCCTCAACAATAACCATCTTTCCTACATCAGGTCAGGTAGGGACAATGGTTGAGATAAAAGGGCAATGCTTTGCTTCTAATGACCAAATTCGCATTGATTTTGGAAATCATTATACTATTGCCACAGCTATAATTAGTCCAAATGGCACATTTTCAACCCAATTTTATACAGACACCCAATCAGGAGGAACAAAGGTTATCACTGCCACTGACTTTTATGGCAATTATGCTACAACAATATTCTTTTTCCTTAAACCCAAACCTTCCCTTCTTTTCTCTCCAAAATACCAATTGATTTCAGAAGGGGGATATGCCGCCGTAGATATATTTGTCTTAAACATTTACCAATTCTTTGGTTTAGAGGCATACATTTCATTTAATCCAAATATCTTACAGGTTTCAACCATTACAGGGGTATTTGATGGCTGGCTTACAAGCTCTTTTGATAATACATTGGGAATAATAAATGTTGGTGCAGGAATAAATATGGGAGATGCTCCAATAACAGGTTCTATTACCATTGCAAGGGTCTTCTTTGATACCATAGGAACTGGAACAGAGATTTTAAACTATGGAACTATATCTCCAAGGAATACAATCCTTATGGATATGGATGGGCCTATTGGCTTTGATATGGGAACAGCAAGTATTGAGGTTCCTCCTTTGGCTTATATCAAAATCCTTCCATCCCCTGCTACTGTGTGTCTAACAGAATCGCAAGTTTTCTGTGCCAAAGGGTATACATCAGATAGAAGGGAAATCCCCGGCCTTTCCTATACTTGGAATTTAGAGGGAGATATTGGAACAATTACAGAGGCAGCAGGAAGCAAGACAACATTCATTGCAGGAAGAAATCCAGGGATTATAATCCTTTCTGTAAGCTCTCACGGAGTCAGCACACATACCCAAATCTTTGTTATATTCTCAACAGCAACAGTAAAAGGAAAGGTTGTTATTGATACAGGAGGAGAATTCCTTGAGGTATCAAGCATAACATTAAGGCTTACAGAAGATAGCACAAGGGAAACAAAAACAACCCAGACAGCACTAGATGGGACATTTCTATTCTCAAGCCTTATTCCAGGAACATACACACTATTTACTGATATAACTGGTGCATCCCCTGCTACAAGAACAGGGATTCTTGTCTTAACCAATCAGACAACAGACCTAGGAACGATAACCCTTTTGGGAGGAGACTCGGATAATGATGGAAGGGTAAGAATCCTTGATTTTTATAACCTCTATTTTGCCTGCCCATCAAGGGAGGGTGATGCTAATTATAACCCCAATGTAGACTTTGATTATGATAGGGATGTTGATGGATTTGACTTCCAGATTCTATATAGAAACTTCTTTAAGGGCAAGGGATTAAAGAAATCTTCCCTTTATTCAAATGATGCAAGGGCAAGGTTTGTTCTCTCTTCTTCTAGCCACGAACTAAAGCCAGGGGATAGGTTTGATGTTCTCTTAAAGATTACCGGCATTGATAACCTTATTGGGCTTGAGGTAAGTCTTTCGTTTGACAAAGAAATCCTTCAAATATTGGAAATAAAAGAGGAAGGGCTTGGATGGTTGGCAGGTAATTTAGAGGAAGGCTCAATTATATTAGGCATAAACCCAGGAAATCCTTATCTCTCTGGAGGCTCTAAGATTGCCCAAATAACATTCATTGTAAAGAAGGAGGGAAAGACAAAGATAACTGTGAGGGATGCAACCCTGATTGATAAAGACAAGAATATCATCCCATTTTCCTCTAATGGCATTGAGCTTGAGGTAATCGCAAAGCCATCCTTCTCAGCATTAGGCCAGAGCTTTCCAAACCCAGCAAGCAAGGGATGCTGGATTCCATTCCAATTGGCATCTGATAGCGAGGTAGTTCTTGAGGTCTATAATATCCTTGGACAAAGGGTAAGAAGGATTGAGGTAGGAGAAAGAAAGACAGGGTTCTATACAAAGGCACAGGAAGGTTCCGCCATATTCTTTGACCAAAAAAATGATTATGGAGAAAAGGTATCATCTGGCTTATACTTCTATAGATTAAGGGCAGGGAATTTCTCCCAAACAAAGGCTTTGCTTGTAAAATAATTGCGAAAAATAGCTATTTTTCTCTTTATCTTCCACTCTATCTTTGCTACAAGCCTTGAGATTATACCATACGGAATATCTTTAAAGCCAAGAGAGAGGGTAAATATAGGTATTTTCTTAAGGGAGGCAACCGAGACAATTGGGTGCGATTTTTCCCTTTTCTTTCCTTCAAGGTATCTTGAAATAGAAAAGGTAGAAAAGGATAAAGATTCGCTCTATACCTGGTTTAATTATAAATTCTTATATTTCGCTACCTTTGCGTCGGATTGTTTATGATAAGATATATTATATCAAAATATCAAAAACTTTCTCATATAAAAAGCCAATTTTTATAAATTTTACCTTCCTTTTTCTCTTGAT